>JANPMR010000562.1:0-4502 GCA_031427055.1 Rubrivivax sp. | reverse complement strand
GATCTGCGCCGCGCGCAGCTTCTGCTCGAAGACCTTGGCCTGGTGGTTGGCGCGGTAGAGCACCGCGAAGTCGCTGAACTTCAGCTCGCTGCCGCTGATCGATCCGCCACCGCGCAGCGCCTGGATGCGGGCCACGGCGCGTTCGGCCTCGTGCTCTTCGCCGTCGCACTCGATCAGCCGCACCGGCTCGCCATCGCCCAGCTCGCTCCAGAGCTTCTTCTCGAAGATCTTGGGGTTGCCCGCGATCACCGCATTGGCGGCAGCCAGGATGTGGCCGGTGCTGCGGTAGTTCTGCTCCAGCGCGATGACCTGCAATTGCGGGTAGTCCTGCGGCAGGCGCTTGAGGTTGTCGATGGTGGCGCCGCGCCAGCCGTAGATGCTCTGGTCGTCGTCGCCCACGGCGGTGAACAGCCCGCGATCACCCACCAGGGCCTTGAGCAGCTCGTACTGCACGGCGTTGGTGTCCTGGTACTCGTCGATCAGGATGTGGTGGAACTGCGCCTGCCACTTGGCGCGCGCCTCAAGGTCGCGCTGCAGCAGCACCAGCGGCAGCTTGATGAGGTCGTCGAAGTCCACCGCCTGGAAGGCCTGCAGGCGCTCTTCGTAGAGGCGCATCACGCGCGCGGCCACGCGCTCGTCATCGTCGGTGGCGGCGGCTTCGGCGCCGTTGGCATCCAGGCCCTGGTTCTTCCACAGGCTGATGGCCCACTGCCAGCGCCGCGCCAGCGCGTTGTCGGTGCAGCTGCCGGCGTCGCGCAGCACGCCCAGCACGTCGTCGCTGTCGAGGATGCTGAAGTTGGCCTTCAGGCCCACCTTGGTGCCATCGGCGCGCAGCATGCGCACCCCCAGGCTGTGAAAGGTGCTGATCGCCAGGTCCTTGGCCGCGCGCGGGCCGACCAGCGCCTTGGCGCGCTCGCGCATCTCTTGCGCCGCCTTGTTGGTGAAGGTGATGGCGGCGATCTGCTTGGCCTGCAGGCCGCTGTCGAGCAGCCGCGCGATCTTGTGCACGATGACGCGCGTCTTGCCCGAGCCGGCGCCGGCCAGCACCAGGCAGGGCCCGGCCAGGTGATGCACGGCCCGCATCTGCGCGGGGTTGAGGGAGACGGGGGTGTTCATCAAGCAGCGGATCGGGGGCCGCGGATGATAGCGGCGGCCCCGGCGCGACCGGAGGCGCGAGGGTGCCCCGGCGCGTCAGAGCATGAAGCCGAGGTCGCGCTTGCCGGCGTCGAAGTTGGCCAGGTTGGGGAAGATATCCGACACCTGCGTCGGCGACAGCCCGAACCAGCCGCCCAGCGTGGCGCCAAGCTGGTCGACCGAGGTCTCGGGCAGCATCGAGCCGCTGCCCAACTGGTCCGGGCTGCTGTCGAAGTTGTTGTTGTTCGCGTTCTTGGCGCCCAGCGTCGGAAAGCGGCCGTACAAGTCGCCGCCGCGAACCGCGCCGCCCATCACGAAGTGGTGGCTGCCCCAGCCGTGGTCGGTGCCGTCACCGTTGCTGGTGAAGGTGCGGCCAAAGTCGCTGGCGGTGAAGGTGGTGACCGCGCTGCGTGCGTTGAGGGCGCCCAAAGCGGTGTCGAAGTAGCGTAGCGCGTGCGCCAGCTTGGCCATCAGGTCGGCCTGGTTGCGGTTCTGGAAATCGTGCGTGTCAAAGCCGCCCAGGCTGACGAAGAACACCTGCCGGCGCACGCCGGACTGGCCGGCGATGCCGGCGTCGACCATGCGCGCCACCACCTGCAGTTGCTGCGCCACCGCGTTGAAGGCGGCTGCGCCGGTGAGCGGGCTGATGTACTGCAGCTTGGGGTCGTTGTTGGCGTTGTAGGCGCCGCTGGCGGGCGCCGTGCCGAAGGCGGCGTCGCCGGCCGGGCGCAGGGCCGTGCGCAGCGTGGCCTCGGCGTCGATCGAACGCTGCGTCACGGCGGCGATGTCGGCCGTGAAGGCATGGTTGCCGCGCGCGCCGCCCGCGATGCGGTTGAGCGCATCGGCCACCGCCGTCGAGCCATAGACCTGGTTGCTGGTGTTGGCGCCCAGCCGGATGGCGCCGCCCGCGCCCACCTGGTATTGCTGCACCGATTGCCCGCTGAGCCAGACCGCGGCGTTGGTGGCCGAGACCGAGGTGAAGACGGTGCGCGTGTTCATGCCAGCCAGCGCGTCGCCCATGCGCCCGCCCCAGCCGCGCGTGGCGCCTTCGGGCGCCTGCGCCTGCCAGGTGCTCTGCTGGTCGTTGTGCGAGAACAGCCGCGCTGGTTTGGGGTGCGTGGCCAGCGCGTACTGCGCCTTGGTGGTGGGCCTGAGCAGCGGGCCGATATTGGGCACGATGGCCAGGCGCCGGTCGGTGTCGAACATCGTCTGCAGCGAGCCCAGCAGCGGGTGCAGCGCAAACGTGCGGCCCTGCGCGTTGAGCGGCGCAATCGGCAGCACGCCACCCAGGCGCGCGGGTGAACCCGCGGCCGCCGTGGCGTTGGGCGCCGTGCCGGGCGCCAGCAGCGAGATCGGGTCTGGCGCCTGGTTGCGCGTGGCCGTGTAGGCGGCCCAGCTCGCAGCGTCAGTGGGCAGCACCATGTTGTAGGCGTCGTTGCCGCCAAACAGAAACAGGCACACCAGCGCCTTGTAGTCGGGCGCCGTCAGCGCCGCGGCCGAGCCGGCGGCCAGCAGGTTGAGGGCCAGCGGCGCGCCGGCGCCGGTCAGCACCGACATGGCGCCGGCGTGGCGCATGAAGAGCCGGCGTGATGCGTCGTGATGCAAGGCGGGTGCGGTGCGGCAATGGGTCATGGTCGAGTCCTTGTTCTTCATTTCTGCACCATGAATTCGGGCGAGGCCAGCACCAGCAGGATGGCAGCGTTGACGCGGTTGCGCTTGGCGCTGTCGATGGCGGCCTGGTTGCTGCCGGCGCTGTTGAGCACCGGGATGACGATGGCCGTCACCGCCGCGGCGATGTCGGCCTGCAATGTGGCGCCGACGTTGCCGTAGGCCAGCCGCGTGGCCACGCGGTCGACCAGCGCGGCCGGGTCACCGGTCAATGCCAGCTCAGCGGTGTAGTCGCCCTGCAGGTCGCGGCGGTTGAGCGTCACGCCGTTCACCACCGTGTTGTTCTGCCCGACGCCCGACGCGACGTTGTCGCGCATGTAGTTCACATAGCCGGCGGCGGTGGTCTCGCTGGCAATCTGCAGTTCGGGCGACACCAGGCCGCGCGCGGCGGTCTGCGTGCCCGGCGGCACGTAGCCTGGGCGATAGAAGTTGAACACCGAGGGCGCGCGCAGCGGCGTCTGGCCGAGCGATGTGCCGGGGTTGTCGGTGTTGCCGACCTTGAAGGCGCCGGTGTCGCTGCGGTGGCCAAAGGCGCGCATGAAGGCCGACAGCCGCAGCACGGGCTCGCGCACCTTGCCCGAGGTGTCGCTCACCACGCGCGCTTCGGGGTGCATCAGCACCGTCTTGAGCACCGCCTTCATGTCGCCCCGCACGCCCGCGCCGTTGTTGGCGAAGACCCGCGACACGGCAGTGACGTAGCTTGGGCTCGGGTTGCTGGTGACCAGGCGCTGGATGAGTTGGCGGCCGATGAAGGGGCCGACGTTGGGGTGTGCCGCGATGGCGTCGAGCGCCGCGGTCAGGCTGGCGTCGGGCGCCGAACTGGTCTGAACCGCAATGGTGGTGCCCAGGAAGCGCTTCTCTTCGGTGCTGTGGTACTGCGGGTAGCCCAGCATCGGCTTGAAACCACGGTCGGGGTCGCTGAGGCTGTTGTTGCTGCCGCTGGAGAAGCAGTTGTTGTCAGGCCAGTCGGGGCAGGCAAAGCTGAAGCCGGTGAAGACGCGGGCCAGGCCGGCGACGTCGGCCTGGCCGTAGGTCTCTATCGCGGCGCCACCGGCGGCGGTGCGGGCGCTGCCGTCGTCATTGAGCTCGACGAGGCCGATCGAAAACAGTTGCAGCACCTCGCGGGCGTAGTTTTCGTCGGGCACGCGGCCAGTGCGGTCGTTGGCCTTCTGGTTGCGCAGGTGCGAGAGGTAGTAGCCCATCATCGGGTGGCGCGACACCGATTCGAGCAGCTCGCGGTAAGTGCCCAGTCCCTTGTCGCCCAACATGTCCATCCAGGCCGCCACGGCGCGCGGGTCGTTGCCGACGTTGGAGTCGACCATCGAGATGACGAAGATCTGGCTCAGTGCGTAGGCCATGCGCTGGCGCAGCGGGTCAGGGCCCGTGAGCGCCTGCTTCCAGAAGGACTCGAAGACCTGGTCCTGACCGGCGGCGCTGCTGGCGTTGGCGGCCTTGATTTCGGCGTCGCGGGCTTGCCAATGGGCGCGATGTGGGGCGGTCGGCGCAATGGCCAACTGTTCGTCGATCCACGGTGCGTAGCCAATGGACGACACGCGGTCGACGTCGGCCTCGACCGGCCCGAAGGTGGATTGGGTGAGAAAGCGCGCCGCCTCGTTGCGGCTGGCGGGCTTCTCGACCACGGCGGCGGGGGGTGGCGTGGGGGCCGGAGGTGTGGCGGCGGTCTCACCACCGCCGCCACC
>JANPMR010000561.1:0-16758 GCA_031427055.1 Rubrivivax sp. | reverse complement strand
TACGCCACGCAGCCCAATGTGCTGTTGGTGCATCCCAGCGTGCCGGCCAACAACCTGCGCGAGCTGATCGATCTGCTCAAGGCCAACCCCGAGAAGTACGCCTTCGGCTCGGCCGGCATCGGCACCTCGCAGCACATTTCTGGCGAGCTCTTCAAGACCCTGGCCGGCGTGAAGATGCAGCACGTGCCCTACCGCGGCAGCGGGCAGATGATCCCCGAGCTGCTGGGCGGCACGCTGCTGATCGCGGTGGACAACATCGCCACCGCGCTGCCGCACATCAAGAGCGGCAAGCTGCGCCCGCTGGCCGTCACCACGGCCCAGCGCTCGATTGCGGCGCCCGACATCCCCAGCTTTGCCGAGGCCGGTCTGGCGGGCTACGAGCTGAGCTCTTGGCAGGCCGTGTTTGCCCCGGCCGGCACGCCCAAGCCCATCGTCGACCGCCTGTACACCGAGATCGCCCGCATCCTCAAGATGCCCGACGTGGCCAAGCGCCTGGGCGACATGGGCCTCGACCTCAGCGGCATATCGCCGGCCGAACTCGGCGCCCTGGTGCGCGCCGATGTGCCGCGCCTGGGCAAGGTGGTGCGCGACAGCGGGGCCAAGGCCGAGTGACGATCTCTCACACCAACTTGCAATCCAAGTGAACTCGGTCATTGGCCGAGTTCCGCCATCCGATTCGAGAGCTACGAGCCCGGTAGCGAGTGCACGTTCAGCCGCATCAAGGTCAGCCTACTCGCCATGTCAACAGAGGCTCTGGTCGTCTGGCTGCGGCCGGCATGCTATTGGCTTGGCCGGTCAGCGTCTGAGGGTGGAGGCAATCGGTGTTGAAGTAGATCGAACGTCGACCGATGCTCTTGGTCGTCGACCGAGCAAACGACAGAAAAAGTTCCAAGCGCAGTTGCGGGGAGCGGGCTGAGCGGAACCAGCGCGTTCGTGGCAGATTGCCCTGGCCCCACCATCACCCGTCGGCGCGTGGCCTGGAAAACTGGAACTCGGCGTCCGTTGGGGTCCTCAATTTGAATGCCGATTTCGTGTTCGCCCGGCTCCAGATTCGAGATGGTTATGCACAGGGTCAGATTCACCCCGTAAGGCATCTCGTCGCTAGGATCCGGGGCGTCGTGAGGAACATTCAAGACTATCTTCCGATCAGGGAACAGTCCCATGGCCACGAGCTTGCCCGATGCCAACAGTTCGATCACGTCCGCGACGTACAGGTCGATCTTCATCGCTCAAGTCGCAGCGAGCGTCGCGGTTGCCATCGGTCTGGTCTGTTGCGCAAGAGTGGGATGCCCCGCGTCAAGGACATCAGAAACCCAAACGCTGTTGGCAAGAGCCGGGACCAGGGAGGCCGTCGAAGGAATCATGTACGGGCGCGGCGCGACGTCAACGAAGGCAACCAAAGCCGCTTCTTGATCGAAGCTCGGCACTTCCATCGAGTCGCGACGGATGACCCAACGTTCGCGCATCAGCTCGACCGTTGAAATGAACTTCAGGACCGGCGCGACATCGAAGGCCTTGGCCAGTGCAACCATCGTCTTGAAAGAGACCCGGCCGTATTCGGCGTCCTCCAGCCTGGAGACGGCGGCTTGAGTGGTGCCAATCCGCTTCGCGAGGTCCTTCTGTGTCCATCCACGCTGCGTGCGAAGCACCCGAATCTGATGGGCCAGATGAGTCGCTGCCTCGGCCTCAGTGAATGCATGCCGCGCACCGGGTCTACTCTCGTACCGGCGGAAAGTCTTCTCCATGGACTTGGAGAGTAGCTGTCCGCGCTTCGCCGAGTACGACTGACCGCCTTCGGCGGTCGGCAAGGTCGAACGCGTTCGCAGGGTGATAGCCATTGCGATTCTTGGTTATGAACAGGGTGATCGTGAACGTGCCGGGCATCGGGCCAAAAAAACCGGTCGGTCGGCAGGGGGTGTTGCCGTCGTTGAACCGAAGCTCGAAGAGGTCGACATAGCCCTGCAACTTCGCCGCTTGTGGCCGGAGCCAGCCGTTCCGCGGCTCAGGCGCCAAGTGTCGAACGATGGACGCAAACCGCTCAAGGCTCCGATCCGGCAATCGATCAATCGCGCGCTGAACATCCGACCCTCCTGCAGCGTCTTCGTAGACACGGAACCTCCATGGAAGGATATCGCAATTTTGCAATACCTCATCCCCCTTGGGTTGTGGGGTGACCTCGACGCCGTGGACTTGTGGCGCATTGCGCAGCTTCTTGGCCATCCAGCGAAGTCTATGCGGCAGCGTCACGGTCTTGATTGGATTGGCCGGCTCCTTGAGTGCCCCCTGAGTGACGAACCCCTCGCTGACTGTCGCGGTGCCCGCAAGGCGAACGGACATGATGTGCTGCTGGTGCATCCCAGCGTGCCGGCCAACAACCTGCGCGAGCTGATCGATCTGCTCAAGGCCAACCCCGAGAAGTACGCCTTCGGCTCGGCCGGCATCGGCACCTCGCAGCACATTTCTGGCGAGCGCTTCAAGACCCTGGCCGGCGTGAAGATGCAGCACGTGCCCTACCGCGGCAGCGGCCAGATGATCCCCGAGCTGCTGGCCGTCACCACGGCGCAGCGCTCGATTGCGGCGCCCGACATCCCCAGCTTTGCCGAGGCCGTGCCGGCGATGCGCGCCGGCCCTCAGTCGGCCAGCGCCGCGGTCACCGCGTCGATGCGGCCCAGCACCTCGGGCGTCAGCTTGTCGATCAGGTCCAGCGCACCCAGGTTGGATTGCAACTGCGACATCTGCGATGCGCCGGTGATGACGGTGCTGACGCGCGGGTTGCGCGCCACCCAGGCGATGGCCAGTTGCGCCACCGTACCGCCCAGTTCGGCGGCGATGGGTTCGAGCTTGGCCACGGCCGCGTTCTTGGCCAGGTCGGTCAGGCCCTCGCGCAGGAAAGCCATGCTCTCCAGCGCGCCACGGCTGCCCGCGGGCACGCCCTGGCGGTACTTGCCGGTGAGCAGGCCGCTGGCCAGCGGGCTCCAGGTCGTCAGGCCCAGGCCGATCTCGTCGTACAGGCGCGCGTAGTCCTTCTCCACGCGCTCGCGGTGGAACAGGTGGTACTGCGGCTGCTCGACCACCGGCTTGTGCAGGTGGTGGCGCTCGGCGATCTCCCACGCGGCGCGGATGTCGGCCGCGCTCCACTCGCTGGTGCCCCAGTACAGCGCCTTGCCCTGGGTGATGATGTCGCTCATCGCGCGCACGGTTTCCTCGATGGGCGTGTGCGGGTCAGAGCGGTGGCAGTAGATGAGGTCGATGTGCTCCAGGCCAAAGCGCTTGAGGCTGCCGTCCATGGCCTGCATCAGGTACTTGCGGTTGAGCGTGTCCTTGCGGTTGATGGCGTCGCCCTGGCGGTCCAGGCCCCAGAAGAACTTGGTGCTGACGACGTAGTTCAGCCGTGGCCAGGCCAGCGTCTTGAGCGCCGCGCCCATGATCTCTTCGCTGCGCCCGCCGGCGTAGACCTCGGCGTTGTCGAAGAAGTTGACGCCGGCATCAAATGCCGCGGCCATCATCTCGAGCGCGCTGCCGGTGTCGACCTGGTTGTGATAGGTCACCCACGAACCCAGGGACAGCTGACTGACCTGCAGGCCGGCACGGCCGAGTCGGCGATAGCGCATGGCAAACCTCTCTGAACTGCTGCAACAGGGGTGAGCGTAGCGCGGCGGCCCGCGCTGCGACATCCGGGTCGCCCCGGCGACAGGCGCGCAGCCGGGCGCCCGCGACAATCCCGGCCATGGGAACCCTGTACCTCGTGCGCCACGGCCAGGCCAGTTTCGGTGCTGCCGACTACGACCAGCTCAGCGAACTCGGCCAGCGCCAATGCCAGGCCTTGGGCGAATGGATGCGCGGCCGCGGCATCGTCTTCGAGGCCGTGCTGCGCGGCACGCTGCGCCGGCACGAGCAGTCGCTGTCGGCGCTGCTGCAAGGCTACGGCGCGGCGCCCGAGGCATCCGCAGCACCCGCAGCGCTCGAATGGCCGGGCCTCAACGAATACGACGGCGAGGCCATCGTGCGCGCCCTGAACCCCGCGCCGATTGCCGACCCGCACACGCCCGAGGGCTACCGCGCGCACTTTCGCCTGCTGCGCACGGGCCTGCAGCGCTGGATGGCCGGCGAGACCGCGCCGCTGGGCATGCCGCGCTACGCCGAGTTCGTGGCCGGCGTCACGAGCGCGCTCGACCACGTGCGCCAGCAGCACGAGGGCGATGTGCTGATGGTGTCCAGCGGTGGCCCCATCTCCACCGCCGTCGGCCACGTGCTGGGCACCTCGGCCGAAACGACCATCGAGCTCAACCTGCGTATCCGCAACAGCGCGCTCACCGAGTTTGCGTACACGCCCAAACGCCACATGCTGGTGAGCTACAACCACCTGCCGCACCTGGATGCGCCGCAGCGGCGGGACTGGGTGACCTACAGCTAGCCAGGCCCGCGTGCCTTCAGGCTGCCAGCAGTTTCACGTTCACCCGCCGGCCCGCGCGCACGGCCAGCGTCACCAGCATGTCGAGGCTGAACTGCTGCCACTTGCCGCGCACCAGGTCGCTGATGCGCGACTGGCTCACGCCCAGTTCGCGCGCCGCCGTCACCTGGGTCCACCCGCGCGCCTCGATCACCTGGCGCAGTTCGTTCATCAGGTCGGCGCGCATCTGCAGCAGCGAAGCCTCTTCGGGCGAGAAGCCCAGATCGGCAAACACATTGCCGCTGCCGGGCGTCATCTTCAGCTTGCTCATTTCTCGGCCTCCTTGGCTTGCGCGTAACGGGTTCTGGCGATCTCGATGTCTTCCTGCCGGGTCTTCTGCGTCTTCTTGTGGAAGGCGTGCAATGCGTACACGGCCCGCGCGAACTTGGCCACGTAGATCACGCGCCACTCGCCTTCAACGTGTACGCGAATCTCGTAGGCGCCAGGGCCCACCGTGGGCATGGGCTTGAAGTCCGAAGGCATCAGAGCGGCCTGCACGGCACTCAACTCGAAGCCCGCTGCGCGCCTGGCGGCAGCCGGGAAGTCGCGCAGGTCATCCTTGCTCGAACCGATGAACACGAGCGGCTTGTCCATGCGCTGATTATCTAAGTGCTTGGATAGTGAGTCAACCCGCCACCCGGATCGCGCCAACGGGCTTGCCCGGCTATGCCGCGCTCGTACCCGGCGTCAACACCGCGCTCGGCCACGTGCTGGGCACCTCGGCCGAGACGACGATCGAGCTCAAACCGCGACGATCGTGTCGCTGTACCGTGCGACGAGCGCATCGTGGGTCAGCAGGCGCATCGGCTCGGCCAGCGCCTGCGCCACCAACAGCCGATCAAACGGGTCAGCGTGAATGGCCGGCAGATCTTCGATGCCCATCGTGTGCTCGGCCTGGATGGCCAGAACGCGAAAGCCTGACGCCCGAAAGTACCCGGCAGCGGCCTTGGCCGAGACAGGCATGTCACCGCGCCCCAGCGAGTGCTTGATCGCGATCTCCCACAAGCTGACAACGCTTACCCAGACCACGGCCCTGTCAGCGGTGATCAGCTCACGCGCGGTGCGACTGAGCCTGTCGCTGTCGGTGATGGCCCACAACGCCACATGCGTGTCGAGCAGCAGGTTCAAGGACGCTGACCCGCAAACAGCGCCGCGACTTCAGCGTTGTGCAGATCGATGTTGTCAGGCACGACAAACTTGCCCTTGGCCACGCCCAAGCGGGGCGCGGCGCTTGCGGCATCCATGGCCACGAGCCTTGCCACGGGCCGCCCATGCCGCGCAATCACGATCTCCGTCTCACGCCCCGATTCCACGGCCTCTACCAGGCGGGAGAGCGTTGACTTGGCTTCGAACATGTTGATGGCATTCACGGGGCGACCTCCGACCGCAATAACTAGCTAATTCTAGCCAAGCTTGCCGGCGCCCGTCAGGCACGGCGGCGGGACTGGGTGACCTACAGCCAGCGCCATCCGCGTGGCTCTCGAACCCCGGGGGCCGGATCGCGTGCAGACTCTTCGACACAAGTCCGAAGGCTCGCACGGGTAATCCGGGCGTTTGCCCGGCGCCTGCTCGGTAGACTTCTTCGTGCCGACGCCACCAGCCCGCCGATGATCCTGCCGATGTACACGCCACACCTGGGCTGGCGCTCGCTCAGCATCCGCCTGAGCCTGGTGGCCCCGCAGTGAGCGACCAGACCAAGCCCCGTCCGATCCTGGCGCACCTGCACCGGCTGCTGCTGTGGATTGCGCTGCCCTTGGTGCTGGTCATCGGTGTCCAGGGTTATCTGGCCTTTCTGCAGGCGAACCGCGCCGCCGAGGGCCTCGTGCGGGCGCGGGTGGCCGCGGCAGCGGCCGAGTTCGACGCGTTTCTGGCGGACACCGAGCGCAGCCTCAGGCTGATGGCGGCACGCCCCGGCGTGCTGCTGATGGATCCGCAGCGCTGCGACCCCGCACTGGCCGACCTGATTGCGATCCAGCCCAACTACGCCAATGTCACCGTGATCGACGCCACAGGCCGCTTGATCTGCGGCGCGCGCATGCCGGCGGCTGGCCAGCCTGCGGTGAATGTCTCCGACCGTGACTGGTTCCAGGCCGTCATGGCCGGCCGGCCCTTCGCCGTGGGCGCCGTGCGCCGCGGGCCTGTCCTCGGGCGGTGGGTGTCCAGCGCCGCGGTGCCGATACGCGGCGCCGACAAGGCGGTCATCGGGGCCATGGTGGTGGCGATCGACTTGTCCAAATGGGTGCTGCACACCGCCACGGACAAGCGGTCGGACGAGCAGGTGCTGGGTGTGTTGAGCCGCGACGGCACCATGGTGCTGCGCTCGCCCGACGCCGAGAAGTGGATCGGGCGCGACACGCAAGGCAGCACGATCCTGGCCGACTTCCTGCGCGTGGGTGAAGGCGCTTTCGTCGCCACCGGCGCGCAGGGTTTCGACCGCTTCTGGGCGATTGCGCCCATTGCCCGCGCGCCCTGGATCGCCTTTGCGGGCGTCAGCACCCAGGCCGTGCATGCCGGGCCGCTGCGCGAGGTCGGCATCGCGTTTGCCGTCATCCTGGTCATCGTGCTGGCGGCGTGGTGGCTGGCGCTCAAGGCCTCGCAGCGCCTGACCGCGCCGATCTCTCAACTGGCACGCGCGGCAGCGCGTGCCGGCGGCGGCGACCTGGGCGCACGCGCCGAGCTGACGGGGCCCGCCGAGATCGCTGCGGTGGCGCGCGAGCTCAACCTCATGCTCGAGCTGCGGGGCAGCGCCGAGACCGCCCTGCGCGCCAGCGAGCAACGCTTGCGCGACACGTCTCGATTGATGCCGGACTCGCTGACGCTGCAAACGGCCGACGGCGTGGTGCTCGACTGCAGCGATGAGTTATGCCGCGTCACGGGCTACGCGCGCGATGAGGTGGTGGGTCGCAACACGCTGGACCTGGGCCTGTGGGCCGACCCTGCACAAGGTGTGGCATGGCGCGATTCGCTGCAGCGCGACGGGCAGGTCGACGGGTTCGAGTTCTCGATGCGCCAGCGCGGCGGCAGCACCACGTTCATGCAAATTTCGGCCCGCTACCTGGTGATCGGGGGCGAGCGCCTTTTGCTCTCCAGCGCCCACGACGTCAGCGCGCGCAAGCAGGCGCAGGATGAACTGCTGGCGACCCGAAGCCACCTGCAGGCGACGCTGGGCGCCATTCCCGATCTGTTGTTCGAGGTCGGCGCGAGCGGCCGCTTTCACGGCAACCACACCCACCGCGCCGACCTGCTGGCTGCCCCGCCCGAGGTGTTTCTTGGCAAGACCATCGCCGAAGTGCTGCCCCCGGACGCTGCCGCGGTGTGCATGGCGGCCCTGCGCGAGGCCGCGGAAAAGGGCTGGTCGGGCGGCGGCGACATCGGCTTCTGGGACTGGGACCTGGCCACCGGCGGGCTCATCGTCAACGAGCGTTGGCGCACCATGCTGGGCCTGGACCCCGAGGGGCCCGCGCCTGGGATCGAATTGTGGAATTCCCTGGTCCATCCCGCCGATGCGCCCCAGCTGGCCCGCCTGTTCGAAGAGCAGATCCTGGACCCGGCCGGTGAAGGCGGTGAAGTGGAAGTCCGCGCTCGCCACCGTGCCGGGCACTACATCTGGATCCTCGACAAGTTCAGCGTCGTGGTACGCGCTGCCGACAGCAAGCCCTTGCGCGCGGTTGGCACCCACATGGACATCACCCCGCGCAAGCAGGCCGAGCTCGCGCTGCGGGCCTCGCTGCAAGAAAAAGAGGCCCTGCTCAAGGAAGTGCACCACCGCGTCAAGAACAACCTGCAGGTCATCAGCAGCCTGCTGCGGCTTGAGTCCGGGCGCAGCGGCCATGCGCCAACCCAGGGCGTGCTGGCCGACATGCAGGGCCGCATCCGCGCGATGGCCTTGCTGCACGAGTCGATCTACCGCGAGGGCCACTTTGCCGCCATCGATCTCGGGGCCTACGTCAAGCAGGTCGCCACGCAGGCCTTGCGCAGCCTGCAGACCTCGGGCACGTCCGCGCAAGTGCGGCTGCGGCTCGCGCTGGGCTCGGTGCAGGTCGGGCTCGACCAGGCCACCCCCTGCGGCCTGCTGCTGACCGAGCTGGTGAGCAACGCGCTCAAGCACGCATTTGGCGCCGGCGGCAGCGGCGAGGTCTGCGTCGAGCTGCAGCCGGTGCAGGGCGGCGCGCCCGATGAATGGTGCCTGCGTGTCAGCGACAACGGCGTCGGCCTGCCGGCCGACTTTGCGGCGCGCCAGCAAGATTCTCTGGGTCTGCAACTGGTGGCCAGCCTGGCCACGCAGATGGCCGGCAGCCTGGTGGTCGGGGCGGGGGTGGGCCTCCCCGACAATACCGCCCCGGGCGCCAGCTTCGCCGTCAGCTTTACCGTTGCCACTTTGCAGTGATGGTGCCATCGAACCCCCGCCCCATCCTGCATCACCTGCGCCGCCTGATGCTGTGGGTCACGCTGCCGATGGTGTTGTTGGTCGGCGCGCAGAGTTACTTGGCCTATCACCAGGCCAGCCGCGCTGCCGAGGACTTCGTGACGCTGCAGGCCGCCTCGGTGGCACGCGAAGTCGTCGAGTTCCTGGCCGGCACCGAGCGCGGGCTGAAGCTGATGGCGACCCGCCCGGGCGTGGTGCTGATGGACCCCCAACGCTGCGACCCGGCGCTGGGCGATCTGATCGCGCTCCAGCCCAGCTATGCCAACGTCACGGTGATCGACACCCGTGGCGGGCTGATCTGCGGCGCCCGAATGCCGGCGAGCGGGCAGCCGCCGGTGGACGTGTCGGATCGTGACTGGTTCCAGGCCGTCATGGCCGGCCAGCCGTTTGCGCTGGGCGAAGTGCGCCGCGGGCCCGTCCTGGGGCGCTGGGTGTCCAGCGCGGCGGTGCCGGTACGGGGCGCCGACAAGGCGCTCATCGGCGTCATGGTGGTGGCCATCGATCTGGCCCGCTGGCCGCTGCGCCCACCCAGCAATGAGGCGTCGCAGGACGCCGCGCTCGGCGTCATCAGCCGCGCCGGCACGATTGTGCTGCGCAGCCCCGACGCCGAGCGCTGGATCGGCCGCGACATGCGGGGCACTGCGCTCCTGGCCGACGTCCTGCGTGTCGGCGAGGGCCGCTTCGTCGCCAAGGGCGCGCAGGGCTTCGACCGCTTCTGGGCGGTGCAGCCGATCGCCGGTACATCGTGGATCGCCTATGCCGGCGTGCGCGCCGACGCGGTGCGGGCCGGGCCGCTGCGCGCTGCGGGCATCTCGCTGGCCGTCATCCTGGGTGTCGTGTTGGCGGCGTGGTGGCTGGCGATCCAGGCCTCGCGCCGGCTCAGCGCGCCGATCGCGCAACTCGCACGTGTAGCAACCCGCGCCGCGGGTGGCGACCTGGGCGCGCGCGCCGACCTGACGGGCCCGGTCGAGACCGTTGCAGTGGCCAGCGAGTTCAACCGCATGCTCGAGCAGCAGGGCAGCAGCGACGCCGCCCTGCGCGCCAGCGAGCAGCAATTGCGCGACATCCTGCGTCTGATGCCGGCCTCGCTGACGCTGCAAAGCATGGACGGCGTCCTGCTCGATTGCAGCGACGAGTTTTGCCAGGCCGCCGGCCATGCTCGCGACGCAATGATCGGTCAGCCCTTGCAGTCGTTTGGACTGTGGGTCGACCCCGGCCAGCGCCAGAGGTACTACGAGACGCTGCATCGCGACGGGCAGGTCGACAGATTCGAGTTCGAACAGCGCGACCGCAGTGGCAGCAGCACGTTGCGGCTGCTGTCGGCGCGTGTGCTGATGCTGGGCGGCGAGCGCCGGCTGCTGGCAGTTGCCTACGACATCAGCGCACGCAGGCGGGCCGAAGACGAATTGCTGGCCACCCGAACCCGGCTGCAGGCCACGCTCGACGCGATCCCGGACCTGCTGTTCGAAGTCGGCGCGGACGGCCGCCTGCTCGACTACCACACCCACCGCGACGATCTGCTGGCAGCCCCGCCCGAGGTGTTTCTCGGCAAGACCCTCGCTGAAGTGCTGCCCGCAGCAGCCGTCGAGGTGTGCTTGGCCGCCATGAGCGAGGCTGCAGCCAGGGGCTGGTCGACGGGCGGCACCTACGCCTTGTCGCTGCCCCAAGGCGAGCACTGGTTCGAACTCTCGATGGCAGCCATGCCAGCCATCGGTGCCGGCGACCGGCGCTTCATCGTGCTCGCGCGCGACATCACCGCGCGGCGCCGGGTCGAGGTGGCCACCCAGGAAAGCGCCTTGCAACTGCGCCTGGTCATCCGCGGCGGCGACATCGGCTTCTGGGATTGGAACCTGGCCACCGGCGCCCTCGTCGTCAACGAGCGCTGGCGCACCATGCTGGGCCTGGACCCCGACGGCCCCGCGCCCGGCATCGAGGTCTGGAACGCGCTGGTCCATCCAGATGACGCGCCCAAGCTGGCCCGGGTGCTTGAAGCGGTGTTCCTGAACCCGGCCGGTCAGGATGGCGAAGTCGAAGTCCGCGCGCGCCACAGCGCCGGCCACGACGTCTGGATCCTGGACAAGTTCAGCGTCGCGGCACGCGCTGCCGACGGCAAGCCCTTGCGCGTGGTCGGCACCCACATGGACATCACGCCGCGCAAGCTGGCCGAGCTGGCGCTGCAAGCCTCGCTGCGCGACAAGGAAGCCCTGCTCAAGGAAGTGCACCACCGCGTCAAGAACAACCTGCAGGTCGTCACCAGCCTGCTGCGCCTGGAGGCCGGGCGCAGCCACCACGCGCCGACCCGGGCGGTGCTGGGCGACATGCAGGCTCGCATCCGCTCGATGGCGCTGCTGCACGAGTCGATCTACCGCGAGGGCAGCTTTGCCGCCATCGATCTCGGGGCCTACCTGCGGCAGGTTGCCACGCAGGCCCTGCGCAGCCTGCAGACCACCGGCATGTCGGCGCAGGTGCAGCTGCGCCTCGAGCTGGGCTCGGTGCAGGCCGGGCTGGACCAGGCCACGCCTTGCGGGCTGCTGCTGACCGAACTGGTGAGCAATGCGCTCAAACACGGTCTTCCCGCCGGGGCTGGCGGCGAGATCCACATCGAGCTGCAGCCGGTGCCCGGCGGTGCGGCCGACCAGTGGTGCCTGCGCGTCAGCGACAACGGCGTCGGCCTGCCAGCCGACTTCGCGGCGCGCCGGCAAGACTCGCTGGGCCTGCAGCTGGTGGCCAGCCTGGCGACGCAGCTGGGCGGCCGCCTGGCGGTCGGGGCGGTGGTCGGCGCGGTGGTGGGGGCGGGGGCTGACGGGAACGGCGCTGCGCCCACGGCCGCGCCCGCCGGCGCGGTGTTCTCCGTGACTTTTGCCGTCACGGTGCCGACACCGTTGGCGATCACGGCGTAGCTTGCCCGCAGTCGTGCAGGAAACCGCCGACAAGCTGCCCATGACACTGGCCGCAGCTGCCACCGAACGCCCGGCCCGCATCCTGGTGGTGGAGGACGAAGTCGTCATCGCGCTCGACATCGGCCAGCAGCTGCGCGAGATGGGCTATGCGCCCGTGGGCCACGCCACGCACGGCGAGCAGGCCGTGGCGCTGGCCGCCGAGTTGCGGCCGGACCTGGTGCTGATGGACATCCAGCTCGCCGGCGCGATGGACGGCATCAGCGCGGCGCAGGCGATCCGCGCCGAGTTCGGCCTGCCGGTCGTCTTCGTCACCGCCTTTGCTGCCGACGAGACGCTGGCCCGGGCCCAGCTCACCGAGCCCTACGGCTACATCCTCAAGCCCTACTCCGAACGCGAGATGCGCACCGTGATCGAGATGGCGCTGTACAAGCACCGCGCCGACCGGCGCCTGCAACAGAGCCTGGACCTGCAACGCGAGTCGGCACTGCAAACCCAGGCGATCCTGGACAACATGAGCGACGCGCTCGTCACCATCGACGAGCAGGGGCTGATCGAGTCCTTCAACCTGGCCGCCAGTGCGGTGTTCGGCTACGGCGCCGAGCAGGTCGTCGGCCGCAACGTGGCCATGCTGATGCCGCAGCCGCACCGCCACCAGCACGACAGCTACCTGGCGCACCACCGCGACAGCGGCGAGGCCCGCATGATCGGCCGCACCCGGGAGGTGCAGGCCCTGCGCCAGGACGGCAGCCTGTTCCCGATGACGATCTCGGTGTCCCGCTTGCAACGCTCGGGCCGCACCACCTTCATCGGGTTGATGGTCGACATGACCGGCCGCCGGCAGGCCGAGGAAGCCATCCACCGGCTGGCCTACTACGACCCGCTGACCGGGTTGCCCAACCGGCGCCTGCTGCTCGACCACCTCAAGCACGCGCTGGCGGCCGCCGGCCGCAGCGGCCAGACCGGCGCGCTGATGTACCTGGACCTCGACCGCTTCAAGCAGGTCAACGACAGCCTGGGCCACGCCGCCGGCGACGATCTGCTGTGCCAGGCGGCCAGGCGGCTGGAGGCCCACGTGCGCGAAGGCGACACCGTGGCCCGTGCCGGCGGTGATGAGTACGTGCTGGTGCTGGAGGCCTTGGGTGCCGATGCACATGACGCGGCCGCCCACGCCGAGCTCATCGCCCACAAGCTGCTGGGCGAGCTGGGCCAGCCCTACACCATCGACGGCCATGCCGTCACCTGCACATCCAGCCTGGGCATCGCGATGCTCGTTCAAGACCAGCACGACCTCGAGGCCCTGCTCCAGCAGGCCGACGCCGCGATGGTCCAGGCCAAGGCCGCCGGCCGCAACCGGGCCCTCTTCTTCGACCCCGCGACGCAGGTCGCCGTGCTCGAGAACACGGCGCTGATTGACGCGCTGCGCCAGGGCCTGGCGCGGCAGGAGTTCGTGCTGCATTACCAGGTCCAGGTCGACAGCCGCGGCCTGGCCACCGGGGCCGAGGCGCTGGTGCGCTGGAACCACGCCACGCGCGGCATGGTGTCGCCGGCCCAGTTCATCCCGCTGGCCGAGGAAACCGGCCTGATCCTGCCGCTGGGGCGTTGGGTGCTGCACGCCGCCTGCGCCCAGCTCGCGGCCTGGGCGCCAGACCCGCGCACGGCCCCCTGGAGCCTGGCCGTCAACGTCAGCAGCCTGCAGTTTGCGCAGCCCGACTTCGTCGACACGGTGGCGCAGGCGCTGCAGCAGTCGGGCGCACGGGCGGACCTGCTCAAGCTCGAGCTGACCGAGAGCATGCTGGTGAAGGATGTCGAGCAGGTCATCGTCACGATGAATGCCGTGAGGGCGCTGGGGGCGAGCTTCTCGCTCGACGACTTCGGCACCGGCTATTCGTCGCTGAGCTACCTGAAGAGCCTGCCGCTGGCGCAGCTCAAGATCGACCAGAGCTTCGTCAGCGACCTGCTCACCGACCCCAACGCCGCCGTCATCGCGCGCACCATCGTGTCGCTGGGCCACAGCCTGGGCCTGAAGGTGATTGCCGAAGGGGTCGAGACCGCCGGCCAGCGCGACTACCTGGCCGGGCTGGGCTGCGACGCCTTTCAGGGTTACTACTTCGGCCGCCCCGGGCCGGCGTCGGCACTGGGCTGAAGCGGCACAAGCCCGCGCTTTCGCGCGCGCCCGGCATGGCTCGCGGGATCACAATGACGGCCCGATGCCATGAACCTTGAAGTCCAAGCCGCGATGCACCCAACGAAGCCCAGGATCCTGGTCGTCGAAGACGAAGGCATCGTCGCGCACGACATCCAGCAGCAGCTCGCCGAGCTGGGCTACGAGCCCTGCGGCCACGCCACCGGCGGCGCGCAGGCGATCGAGCTGGCCGGGGCGCTGCGCCCGGCACTGGTGTTGATGGACATCGGCCTGGCCGGCGCCATCGACGGCATCGCCGCGGCCCAGGCCATCCGCCTGCAGTTCGGCCTGCCGGTGGTCTTCCTGACCGCGTACTCGGCCGACGACGTGCTGGCGCGGGCCAAGCTGTCCGAGCCCTTCGGCTACATCCTCAAGCCCTTCTCCGAACGCGAGCTGCGCAGCGTGATCGAGATGGCGCTCTACAAGCACGCCGCCGATGCGCGCCTGCTGCAGAGCGATGCTGCGCTCGGGGCCATCTCCCAGGGGGTGCTGATCACCGGGCCCGACCGCCTCATCGTCGGGGGCAACGCCGCCTTCACCGCCATCACCGGCTACAGCGAGGCCGAGATCCTGGGCCGTGACTGCAAGTTCATGCAGGGCCCGGACACGTCGCGCCAGACGGTGGAGGCCATCTCGACGGCACTGCACAAGCAGACGCGGTTTGCCGGCGAGATCCTCAACTACCGCCTGGACGGCAGCACGTTCTGGAACGAGCTCACGATCTCGCCGGTGTTCAATGCCGCCGGGGTGCTGACCGGCTTTGTGGGCGTGACGCGCGATGTCACGCACCGCCGCCGCCAGGACGACGAGCTGGACGCCTACCGGCTGCACCTGGAGCAGCTCGTCACATCGCGCACCGCCGAGCTCGCCACGGCGCGTGAGCGCGCCGAGGTCGCCAACCGGGCGAAGAGCGAGTTCCTGGCCAACATGAGCCATGAGATCCGCACGCCGATGAACGCCATCATCGGCATGTGCTACCTGCTGCGCCGCGACGAGGTCACGCCGGCGCAGGGCAACCGGCTCGACAAGATCGACGCCGCCAGCCAACACCTGCTGGCCCTGCTCAATGACGTGCTCGATCTGTCCAAGATCGAGGCCGACAAGGTGCAACTGGAATGCACCGACTTCGACTTGCGGACGATTTTCGACGCCGTGCACTCGATCATCGCGCCGGCCGCCGCCGCCAAGGACATAGTGGTCGAGATCGACGCCAGCGCGGTGCCGGCCAAGCTGCTTGGCGACCCCACGCGGCTGCGCCAGGGCTTGCTCAATCTGGCGTCCAACGCGGTGAAGTTCTCGCAGCGCGGCAAGCTCACGCTGCGTGCCGCCATGCTGCAAGAGCGGGGCGACGAATTGCTGCTGCGCCTGTCGGTCCAGGACACCGGCATCGGCATCAGCCCCGAGCAGCAGGCGCGTCTGTTCCAGGCCTTCGTGCAGGCCGACGCGTCGACCACGCGGCGCAGTGGCGGCACAGGGCTGGGCCTGGCCATCACGCTGCGGCTGGCCCAGCTGATGGGGGGCCAAGCCGGTGTCGAGAGCGTGCCCGGCGTGGGCAGCACATTCTGGTTCACGGCCTGGCTCCACCGCGGCAATGGCGACAGCCCGATGAACGCGGCACCCGCGCAGCGGGCCTCAGGCGCGTCCGTCGAGGCCCTGCTGCGGCAGCGCCATGCCGGCGCGCGCATCCTGCTGGCCGAAGACAACGAGGTCAACCGCGAGGTCGCGCTGGCCATGCTCGATGGCGTGGGCCTCACCGCCGACTCCGCAGTCAACGGCCTCGAGGCGGTGCGCCTGGCACGTGGCAGCCGCTACGACCTGGTCTTGATGGACATGCAGATGCCCGAAATGGGCGGCCTCGATGCCACCCGCGCGCTGCGCCTGCTGCCGGGCTGGCAGCGCACTCCGATCCTGGCCCTCACGGCAAACGCCTTCGAAGACGACCGCCGCGCCTGCATCGAAGCCGGCATGAACGACTTCATCACCAAGCCCATGGCCGTGCAGAACTTCTACGCTGCACTGCTGACCTGGCTGGGCGCGGCGGCAGCGGCGGCAGCGCCTGAACCCGCGCCAGAGGCGAGCGCGCCGGCGCAGCCCATCGAAGCACCGGCGGCCGAGCCGGCGCGGGTCGCGGCCGCCAGCAATCCCGTCCAGGACGCCTTGACGCGCCTGGCGGCCATGCCTGGCTTCAATGTCGAGCAAGGCCTGTCGTCCCTGCTGGGCCAGAGCGAAAAGTATCTGCGGCTGCTGCGCAAGTTTGTTGACTTGCATGGCCGGGACATGGCGTCGCTGGGCAGCTGCCTGGCTGCGGGTGACCAGGCCCGCGCGCAACGCCTGTTGCACACGCTGCATGGGGTGGCCGCCACCTTGGGCGCAGAACACATCGCGGCCGACGCCGGGCTGCTCAATGCCGCCCTGCGAGCCGACCCGGCCGCCAGCCAGGCCAACCCCCACTGCGATGCGCTGATGCAGGGCATCAGCGCCGGCTTCGTCACGCTGCAGGACGCGCTGGCGCCGCATGCGCCCTGGCAGGCGTGAAGTCAAGCGCAAACACCGCCTGCGGCCCGGGCCCGATGTCGAGCACGCCGCCGGCTTGCACGGCCAGGTCGCGCGCCAGTTGCAGGCCCAGCGACTGGCCGCGCCGGGCCGCAAAGTCGGCCGGCAGGCCGGCGCCGGTGTCGCTGACACACAGCCGCCAGCGCACGCTGTCGGGCAGCGGCGCCAGCGTGATGTTCAGATCGCCGCTGCGGCCGTTTGCAAAGCCGTGCTTGAAGGCGTTGGAGATCAGCTCGTTGGCCAGCAG
>JANPMR010000560.1:0-31852 GCA_031427055.1 Rubrivivax sp. | reverse complement strand
GTCATAGCGGACGATGAACTTGCTGCTCTGCACCTCGGGGTTGCTCAGCACCGAGTAGCCGTTGCCGCTGAGTGAGGCGATCTCGGCCGCGGTGGCGGCGCCCAGGTTGAGCGTGTACTGGTCGGTGCCGCTCTGGATGAGGCCGTTGACGTTGATGTACTCGGCCGTGACGTAGACGCGGTTGCCCTGCAGGCTGGGCGCGCTGGGCGTCACGCCCAGCAGCGCGGTGACGTCAGCCGGCCGCACCGCGTCGGCGTCGGCCAGGCCGCCGTACACGGCGCCCGAGGTGTCGTTGGGCACCGTGCCGCGCGTGACGTTGCTCCAGATCGATGACGGCTGTCCGGCCACGGGATACTGGCTGCCCGGCAGGTCGCTCAGGTCTACCGTGACGTTGCCGCCGGCCAGCACTTCCAGCGTACCGGCCAGCACGGCGGCGTTGATGATGATGTTGCCCTCGCCCGCGGCAAGCGTCTCCAGGCGCACCAGGCCGCTGAGGTTGGTGATGGGGCCGGTGACGACGATGTCCGGCCAGGGGTAGGTCTGGGTCGGGCTGACGTTGCCCGCGACAAAGTCGTTGTAGACGCGGATGAAGGGCTCGTCTGGCGTGCCCAGCACCGGCAGCGTGTTGGCGCGGGTGAGCTCGACAAAGCCGGCCACACCCTGGACGACGAGGCTTTCGCCGGTTGCCTGGTTGCGGTTGTCGTCGATGCGCGCGGCCGTGTTGGACGCGTTGACCGCGCCCAGGCGGTCGGCCAACGTAGCGTCATCGAGCGGTGCGCCGTTGAGGTAGACGCCGCCATTGGAGTCGGGGATCGTGATGCCCTGGATCTTGATGAACGCCGGCGTGTGGTTGTTGATGGTCACACTGGCGTCGCCGGGCGCACTGAGGCTTCCGCTGCCCTGCAGCTGGTCGGTGCGGATGTCGATCTTGCCGGCCTCAGCAATGATCGGCTTGATATTGACCGTGATCGCGTACTGGCCCACGGCAATGCCGCCAAGCTGGGCCGAAGTGAAGGCAAAGCCGCCCAGCGTGTGGTCGAAGGCCGTGCCGGCGCCGGGCTTGAACTGGATGTCAAAGCCACCGCTTGTGGCATGCGCCACCGAGTCGGTGAGGCCAAACTTGTTGGCGCTGAGGCGGTGCACATAGTAAGTCGTGCCGTTGGTCAGGCCGCCTATGGCCGCGCCGCCCACCGCGTTGTAGACCAGGGCCTGGCCGTTGGTCAGACCGTGCGCCGTCGCATCGACGAACAGGAACTGGAACAAGCCCTGCGCCGCCAGCGCCGCTTGCAGGCGGACGATTTCGCCCTCGTAAAAGGTCTTGAGCGTGGCATTGACGGCTGCGTAGAGGTTGAGCTGCTTGCGCGCGAAGGCGATCTCGTCCACCAGATCGGACTGCACCACTTCGGGCGCCGACGTGAACTCGATGTCGCCGGTGCCGGTGCTGCCGGTGATGGTGCCGGTGGCGTCGCTCCAGGCGGTCAGCGTGAGCACCTTGTTGCGCTCGATGCCGGTCTTCACCGTGCCGTCGATCTCGATCTTGCCGTGCGCCTCCTGGTGGATGGTGGCGGCGTTCATCCATTGCGCCGCGGCGCCGTTGAGGAAGTCCTGCACCTCGCTCACCCAGCTGGTGGCCTTGGCGGTGCCGGTGACATCGGCCAGGCCCTTGCGATCGGCCTGCAAGCGCGCCGTACCCGCCGTTTCCACCGTTGCGCCAGACGCGATGGTGATGGTGTTCTTGGTCGACAGGATGGTCGTCGAATGGACGCTACTGACCGGAACAATGCTGCCGGCAAAGGTGTCGCTGGTGGCGTTGAGCGTGTAGGCGTCGCGGATGAAGTTGGCGCCGGTGCCGGTGTAGAGGTTGAGGTCGCGCCGTGCGTGCACCAGGGCGCCGCTGTCGATGACGATCTGGTTGTCCGGGTAGATGCGGACCTGCGTGTCGGCGCCGGTGTAGGTGCCCGCGCCATAGGCCTCGGCCGCGATGATCGCCTGCACGGTGCCCTGGCCGCGCGCGAAGAGGTCGATCTGGCCTGCGCTGGTGAGCACCGCGTTGCTGCCGATGTGGATCTTGGACAGATCCTTGGTGGTGACGATGGTTGATTCGGCCACGATGCCCGCGGCCAGGCCACCGGCGATGAAGGCCACCTTGTCGTAGGCCTGGATGTCGTTGAGCGTGCTGAGCAGGAAGCCGCCCGCGCTGCTCGGGTCGCCCACCACCCTGAGCGCTGCGCTGCTGCCAATGTCGACCAGCGTCGTCAGACTGAGCGTGCTGTTGCTGAAGGCGCCGCCGCCGGTGAGGAGGCCGCCCGCCACGCTGTCGATGTTGGGGTCGGACAGCTTGGGCTTGTCGATGTGGTTGATGGCCTGCACATCGACCGACTTGGCGGTCACGTCAACATTCGCGCCCACGGCCGCGGTGACCGTGGCGTTGACGGTGTGCGTGACTTCGGCGCCGCTGCCGGCCAGCAGGCCGCCAGCCAGTGTGGCGAGCTTGCCATTGAAGCGCGCGGTGTGCTCGGCGGTGATCTTGAAGGCGCCGCTGCCGCCGGCGGTGAGGTCGATGTTGCGCCCGCCGCTGACGCGGTTCTTGACGCGCGCCGTCGTGTTGCTGGTACTGATGGTCTCGCCGGTGGCCGCCGCTACGGCAATAGCGCCCACGCTACCGGCCACGGTCTGGGACATGTTGTCGTCGGTGCCGTTGGCAATGATGGTCAGCGCGCGTCCGGTGAGCTTGACGTCGGTGCCCAGTTCGGCCGTGGTCGTCGAGTCTGAAGAAGCCTGCGAGCGGCTGATGCCCAGTGCCAGCAGGCCGACAGCGTTGCTGTCTGCAATCGCCACCTGCTTGCTGTTGTTCGTGGCCTGCACGGTGGTCGTGCCACCCATCACCAGCGTGGCGCCGTCGGCCACGCGCGCTGTCACGTCGGCGTTGTCGATGGCGTAGCTGACGGTGGCGTCAAGGCCGACCAGACCACCCGACGAACCCACCGTCTTGGCGCGCGCCGTGAAGCCCAGGGCACCCACGGTCTGCGTCGCCTTGACCAGCAAGCCGCCGGCAGTGATGCTGCCGCCCGCTGAGGCAATGACCTCCGGCGAGGAATTGGTGCGTGCGAAGGACATGCCGGCGCCCAGCGCGCCCACGGCAACGCCAAAGGTCTCGGCGCGCGCCGAGGGGCTGGCGTTGGCGGTGATGCTCACCAGGCCGCTGGCGTTGATTGAGGTGCCCTTGAATTCGGCACGCACCTCGGGTGTGACATCGACCAGCGCGAAGTTGCCCGCGAAAGCACCAATGCCGCCCGCGAAGGCCCAGACGTCGGCCGAAGCGTTGACGACGGCATCGGCCTTCACCGTGACCGTGCCCACTTGCGCGGTGTTGCCGATCTGCACGTTGTTGCCAATGACGGCGCCGACATCGCCACCCGACTGGATGACGACGAAGGACGCGCCCGCGGCGACGGCACCGATGGCCGCACCGATGGTCTGGCCGTGCAGGTTCTCGTTGACGCCGGCCTGCACCGTGATGCTGGCCGCGCCATTGACGGTGGAGCCAGAACCAATCTGCGCCACGCTGTTGGTGGTGTTGACGAGGGCGACCACGCCGGCGCCGAGCCCGACGAAGCCACCGCCGCCGGCGACCGAGAACATGTCGGCGTCCTGGTCGAGGTAGGCATTCACCAGCAAGGCATTGCCGACGACAAGCGTGCCGCTGGCTTCGGCGGAGACGTTGGAATTGAGCACTGCCACACCAATGGACGCACCCGCGCCCACGGCACCCACCGCGATCGCACCCATGTTGATGTCGAACTCGAGGTCTTCGACGGCGTTGACGACGATGTCGTGTCCGGCGTTCGTGGTCGCGCCCGATTCGATCTTGGCCACGGTGCCTTTGTCCACCACCACCGCTGCGGCGGCGAGCTTGGCGGCGACCGAGGCCGCCGTCGAGCCCGTGGCATCGAGCCGGCTCGAGCCGGTCTTGGCGATGGACGCGATGCGCTCCTTGCTGCTTTGCTTGCCGTCGGTCGCCTCGCTGTTGCTGACCTTGCTGTCAAAGGATGACAGGCTGCCGCTGACCTGGCCCTTGGCGCTGTCGCCCTGCGTCGCGGCGTCCTGGTCGGCCGAGATGTCGTTGCCGTTCTCGTCCTTCTTCATCAAGGGGTTGGCCGAAGCGCCGGCGCTGCCGTCGTTGTTGGTGCTGTTGTAGCTGTTGGCCACGCTGTCACCGATGGACCAGACCGAGATCGCCGCGGCCACGCCGACAAAGCCGCCCGCGCCACTGACCACGAAGCTGTCGATCTCTTTAATGGCCAGCGCATTGACCTCAACGTCATGCGCCGCCTTGACCCGCGCCCCGCTCAGGATCTTGGCGTTGACGTTGTTCTTGACCACGCCGACATCGACGGCGCCGCCCAGGCCGACAAAGCCACCGGCGATGGCGCCGGTGAAGGTGGTGGCGCGAAACTCGTTGGCCGCATTGACGTGAACGTCCTGCCCCGCCGAGGCGCCGGCGTTGCCGCCGGTCTGGTTGATGTCGGCATTGCCGATCCAGGCCTTGGTGTCCGAATTGACCACCGCCACGCTGATGCCGCCCGACACGCCGACGAAGCCGGCACCGGCCGCCACCGACAGCGTGAGCAAGCTCTCGGACGAACTGGCCTGCACGACCAGGCCATGGCGGCTGGCGGCGTTGAAGCCGTTGGCCGCATCACCGCCGCTGAGCGTGCCGCTGAAGGTGCCGCCCAGACCCGACGCACCGCCGCCCTTGGCGTCGACCGAGGCGCTATTGGCGACGAAGGCCTGCGTGTCCTTGTCGATGGTCAGCACGCCGACCGAGGCGCCGATGCCCACCACGCCGGCGCCGAGCGCGCCAGTGAGCAGGAAAACCTTGGTGTCGTCATCGGCCATCACCGAGGTGTCACCGCCCGATGTCACGTGCCCCGAAATCGAGGCCAGCGTGTGGGTGTTGAACACGAGCACGGTGACACCGCCACCCACGCCCACCACACCACCGCCCACGCCCATGCCGACGAGCAGGATGTCTTCCTTGGCAAAGGCGCTGACCGACACGTCATCGAGCGCCTTGACGGTCGAGCCGGCCCCGATGGCGGCACCCGTATTGCCGTTCATCACCGTGACGTCCACACCCGGTGCCACGCCCACCACGCCTACGCCCAGGCCGGCGGCGAGCGCCATGTGGTGGAAGTCGTTGGCAGCTGCGACGCTGACGGTCTGCGCCGCATTGGCGCCTGCCTGGTTGGTGTTGACGTCGGCGTTGCTGCCGATGTAGGCCTGCGTGTCGGTGTTGATGACGTTGACCGTCGCGGCCACGGCCACGCCGACGGTGCCCCCCGCCACGGCGGCCGAGAAGGTATTGATGTCGTCCTTGTTGGTCGCCGCAATGGCCACGCCGCGCACCAGCGACTTGCCGGCTGACGCATTGCGCAGGCCGGTCGACGCCGGGTCGGCGTTGGGGCCGCTTTCGTCGCCGTCGTAGTCGACCGACTGCACGTTGGGCGCGTGCACCTTGCCCTGCGCCTTGAGGCTGCTGGTGGTGGCGCCGGACTCGGAAGTCACCGAGGTCGACTCGATGCCGGTGGTGTCTTGCGCCGCCTCGGGCGTGTACGACACCGTGAAGCCGCCGGTGGCGGCCAACAGGCCGGCGGACTGGCCGTCGGCGGTGACGTTGGCGTTGTCGCCGATGTAGGCGCGCGTGTGCTTGTCGACCACGGTGACGCTGGCTGCGGCGCCGATGCCCACGGTGCCGGACACGGCCGCCGCCGCGGCCACCTTGTTGACGGTGGTGCTGTCGTCGGCCGCGATCAAGACCGTGCCGCGCGCATGCACGTTGGCCGCGCTGGCGCCGATGTGGGCGTCGGTGGTGATGTTGAAGACATGCACGCCGGCGTTGACCGAGACGCCGGCCGTGCCGCCGATGGCGATGCCGGCCGAAACCGACGTCACGTCCTCGAGCGAGTCGGCGGTCACCGAGATGTCGCCATCGGCGAGCATGGTGACGCCCGACTCGGTGGCGGCGAGCGTGGTCTTGCTGATCGACAACACATCGGCGCCGATGCCAGCCCCGGCGGTGCCGCCGGCGGCGATAGAGCCCGCCACCGAGACGATGTTGCTCAGGTCAGAGGCGTGCAGTTTGACGTCGGTGTCATCCGCCGGCGTTGCGGCGTTCTGCGCATTCACGGTCGCACCCTGGCCCACCGTGGCCGAGGTGTCTTCGCCCAGCACGATGACGGTGGCCGCGCCGGCCACGCCGACGGTGCCGGCCGCGCCACCGGCTGCGGTGATCGAGATCAGGTCTTCGGTCGACGTCGCGCCAATGTCGACGCCGATGGCGCCGGCCGACGTGACATGGGCACGGTTACCCACGCGCGCCTCGACGGTGTCGATGTGCACCAGCGTCGTGTTGGCCACACCCACGCCGGCACTGCTGCCCACGCCCACGGCGCCGGCGATCAGCAGGGTCTCTAGCGTGCCCTCGGCGCGCACGGTGACGTTGCCGCCGGCATGCAGGATGGTCGAGCCCGATGCCGCGTCTTCGACATAGGCCCGCGTGCTGGTGTCGAGCACCTGCACCGCGATCGATGCGGCCACGCCGGCCGAGCCGCCGCTCAGACCGAAGGTGCCGGCGATGGAGGTGATGTCGTCGTCAGAGTCGGCGTTGAGCTTGATGTGGCCGTTGGTGGCCGTCAGGCTGGCGTTCTTGCCCACGTAGGCGCTGGTGTGGCGCACGTACACGCCCACGTCCAGTCCAATGCCGACGCCGACGCCGCTGGTGCTGCCGGCCAAACCGCCTGCCGCGCTGAAGACGGTCAGCGTGTCGGTGGCCTGGACGGTGATGTTCTGGCTGGCGGTGACGCCGGCGCCATCGTCGATGAACGCGTGCGTCTCGATCAGGAAGACGTTGACGCTGGACGAGCCGCCGATGGCCGCGCCACCGCTGCTGCCGGCAATGCCGGCGGCGAAGCTGGTGACGCCCACGGTGCCGATGAGCGGCAGGGTCTCGAGCTTGGGCGTCAGGGTGGCATTCGACGTCACGCTGACCGAGCCGCCGGTGGCGGTGACGGTCGCGTTCGCGCCGACGCTGGCGGTGGTGTCGAGTTGGTTGACGATATTGACCGCCACCGCAATGCCAAGGCCGGTGCCGCCTTCCAGGCTGACCGCGGCGCCGCCGGCGACGTTCTGGATCTGGTTGAGGCTCTCGGCCTTGACGGTGACGCTGCCACTGTTGGCCGTCAGCGTGGCACTGCTGCCCACCGTCGCGTGGGTGTCAAGATCAAGATAGTTGAGCGAGATCGAACCGCCAACCGCCGTGCCCTTGGACGCTGCGCCAGACAGGGCGCGCGAGAAGTAAGTGTTGGGCAAGTCGTCAGGGTCACCGCCGCTGATCTTGTCGGCAGCCACCGTGACACTCGACCCCGACAACGTGGCGCCCAAGCCCACCTCAGCCGCGTCGGTGATGAAGGCCAGGTTCACGGCAACGGCCGCAGCCACGCCGGTGTTTGCTTCGGTATTGACCGCGGTCGACAGGGCTTGCGCACTGCCGTCAGTGTCATGACTTGCCCGGACGATGACCGCGCCGGTACCGACCAGCGAGACCCCGCTGGCGACGATGGCCTTGTTGTCTACATGCATGTAGTTCACGGCCACCGAGGCCGCGACCGAGGTGCCGCCGCCACCCGACGCGCTGTTGCTGGACTCGTCGCCAGACTTTTTGTCGGCATCGGCCACACCGCCGCTTTGCGCGTCGCTGGCCGGCTTGTTGGACGTGCCGGCGCGGTCGGTTGCGGAGGTCGACTGCGCGTTGGTCTCCTGCTCCGAGTCGCGTGACGCCGTGCCACCGGTCTCGTCGCCATTGGAGTCGGACGACCCACCACCGGCGCTGCCCTTGGCCTCGGCCCGGGTTTCGATGTCGGCCGTGGACGCGACCGTGATGTCGTCGGCCCCGGAGAAACTGCGCCGGGCCAGGGCCTGCGCGTCATCGGTGACGATGTTGATGGCCACCGATATGCCCACGGCGGTTTCGCCGCCGGCTTCGGCCGAGGCCACGGTCACCGCATGGTCGGTCAGACTGGCTTCGATGCGCAAATCGCCATTGAGGCCGATGCTGGCGCCGTTGCCAACCTGGGCACGCACGGTGTTCTCGACCACTGCAATCGAGATCGCTGCGCCAATGCTGGTGCCGCCTCCGGTGGCACCGTTGTCGGCCTTGGTGCGCGCCGCGTTGTCGGCGTCAGCCGTGACGATGAAGTGCCCGGCGCTGCCGGTCACGGTCTCGCCGTTTTCGATCTCGGCAATCGTGTCGTTGAGCGCAATGTTGAGTGCGATCGACGCGCCGACGCCGACGTCGCCGCCGCTGGCGCCGCCACCGCTTGGCGCGGCAATGACGATGTTCTCGGTGCGGCTCTGCGCCTGGATGTCGACATGGGCGCCGCTGAGCGTCAGCACCGTGGCGTTGTTGGGCAGCGCGTTGTCGGCGTTGAGACCGACGACGGCGCGGGTGTTGACTTCGGCAATGTTGATCGCCACCGACCCGGCCACGCCGATGTCGCCGCCGCCGGCGCCCGAGGTCGCCTCGGCGTGGAAGCTCTCGGTCTTGTCGATGAACTTCTGCGTCGCGTTGCCGTCGCTGGTGAGTTCGATCACCGTGCCATCGGTGGCCTTGTCGCGCGTGGCGGCCAGGCCGATGCGGCTGCCTTCGATCACCACGACGTAGTAGGTCAGCGCCTCACTCAGCCCGCCGATCGACGAACCGGAGCCGTTGTTGTAGCTGACCGCGTCGCCGGTCTTGAGGTTGTGATCAGCCCCCAGATCGAGCATGCGGATGCTGCCGGCGGGGTCGAAGACCACGTCATCGGCAGGCAGCGCAGTCGCCGCATTGACGAGGTCGACGACCCAGACCAGCTTGTGGTTGGTGCCCGCCGCACCGCCAGTGAGGTCCATCCGACCATCGGCGCCGCCGGCCTTGGCCTTGTCGAAATCGTCATAGAGCGTGATCTTGCCGGCGCCCTCGACGCGAACGAAGTACTCGGTGTCGTCGTCCAGGCCACCAATCTTGGTGCCGCCGCCGTCTTGGTACTTGCGCTTGTCACCGGTCTTCAAGCCGCTGTCGAGCCCGACGTAGAGGGTGTCCTTGTCGGTGTCGACCACGTCGACGCTGGCCACGGCAAAGCGCACGTCGCGCTGACCCTGGGTGGCGCGGATGTTCACGCCATCGGCCACGACCACGGCGCCGGCACCGATGTAGGCCTCGTTGACGATGTTGGCGTAGCCCACCGAGACGGCGACACCGACCCCGGTGCCGGTACCGGTGGTGACGGCGCTGCCGTCGGCCACCGCGCTGGCCTCGGTGAAGTTGTCCGACAACAGCGACAAGGAACCGCTGCCGCCCACGCCGGCACTGACCGTGCGGCCCTCCGGTACGGCGGCCCGCGCGGTCGAGTGAACCACCGAGACCGACACCGCGCCGGCCACGCTGACAGGGCCGGATTCGCTGCTTGACGAGTTCTTGGACGTGTCGCCCGTGCTGCCGCCATCGGCGCCACCGTCGTCGGCACGCTTGTTGGCAAAGTCGCGCTGGCCAGTCACATCCTGGTCGGCACTTTGCGTGCCGCCGCCGTCGTCCTCGGCTCCGCCCGCCACGCTGGCATGGGCGTTGGCGTCGTTGACCGACATCACGTGGGCGTTGAAGCCCACATTGCCGCTGGCGCTCAGGTTGCGGTTTGTGGTGGCGACGGCGCTGTCGCTGACAATGTTCAGCGCCACCGAGATGCCCACGCCGGTGTCGCCGGACTCGGTGTCACCCTTGGCGTCGGTAAAAGCCGAGCCCTCATGCGATGCACTGGCCGTCACGGCGCCGCTGAATCCCGTGCTGCCGGCGCGTGTGCCGAGCCGAGCGTTGGTGTCGTTGTTGGCGACGGTGAGCGCGAAGACCGGGGTGATGGCCGTCTTGCCGGCTGCACCGCCCTGCGCGACCGTGTCCATGTCGTTCTTTGACGCGGCCGACATCGTGAGGTTGCGCGTACCGGTCAGCGCGACGTTGTTGCCCAGCACGGCATCGGTATCGGTCTCGCCGATGTTCAGGGCCAGCGAGATGCCCATACCGAACTTGCCAAAGCCGGACTGGCTGGCCACCGCACGGGCTTCGTTCTCGACGAAGTTCTGCGCCGTCAGTGACACGTCCTTCGCGTCGGTGATGGTCACCGTGGTGGTGGCTGCGGTGTCCGAGATCTCGGCAGTCGCATCGGTCAAACCGATGTTGATGGCCAGCGAACCGGCAATGCCGGTGCTGACGCCGCTGACACCCGACGCCGCGCTGGCGCCCATGCGCGCCGTGGTGTCGCTCCACTCCAGCCGGTGTGAAGTGCCGGTGCCGTCAGAGGTCAGGTTGCGGCGGCCGGCGCTCTCGCCCAACTCGGCCTCGACCTGGCTTTCATACAGGCTGACCTGCTCACCGTCGACCTTGACGTAGTAGGTCGTACCGGCACTCAGGCCGCCGATGTTGCCGCCGCCGGTGTGCTGGTAGACCACCGCGTCGCCGGTCTTCAGCCCGTGCCCACTGGCCAGCGTGATGGTCTCGGCATCGGCAGCGGTGTTGACCACCCCGGCCTGCGAGGGATCGAACTCGGCCTGCCGTGCCACGGCAGGGTGCAGGGCCTGCACCACCACGCCGTCGGCGGTGATGGCGGAACCATCGCCAATGCGGGCGCTGTTGTGGACGTTGGCCACATTGACCGCCACCGCCACGCCCACACCCGTGCCGCTGGCGCTGGCCGATGAACCCAGCGTGTGCTTCGTCCCGGTGGCCGGGGTGGTGGTGTTGTCGAGGTTGACCTTGCCGTCGCTGCCCGAGCCCTTGGCGTGTGCCGCCGTATCAAACAAGGTGGCCTTGCCGCCGCTCACGCGCACGTAGTAAGCCTGGCCTTCGGTCAAGCCGCCGATGGTGGTGCCGCCGGTGCCATGGCGGTAGCTCAGCTTGTCGCCGGTCTTGGCCTCGCTGCCGTCGGGCAGGGTGATGGTGTCGGCGGCGGAGTCCACCGCGCTGGCCGGGTCAAACTCTTGCGCGGCCTGCACGGCGCTGCCGTCGGCGGTGGTCGTCGCATCGGTGTTGTTCTCTGACTTGACGGTGACGCGGCCGGTGGTGACCGCGCCGTCGGTGCCGGCGGTGATGACGCGGCCATCCGCAATCTCGGCCATGGCCGTCGAGGTGACGACGGTCACGCCCACCGCGCCGGCGACCTGAACCTTAGCGCTCGAGCCAGAACCCGAGCCCGAAGCCGAACTCGCGTCGGGCTTGGTGTCGGTGCTGGCATTCGAGCCCGCCGAACTGGCCCGCGAGCCGGCAAAGCCGCCCTGGCCGCCCACCTGATTGTTGACGCCGCCACTGCTTTGGTCGCCCTCGGGCGAACTCTTGCCGCCAGCCACGCTGGCCTTGGCGTTGGACTGGTTGACCGACACGCTTCTGGCATTGAAAGCCATCGCGCCGCCAGCGCTGAGGTCGCGCGCGGTCGTGGCCAGCACGTCGTCGGTGGAGATGGTCAGCGCCAGCGAAATGCCGACGCCGGTGTCGCCCGATTCGGTGTCGCCGGCAGCGTCGGTGATCACCGAGCCGTCGTGCGTTGCGGTGACGCTGACGTCGCCGCCCAGCGTGGTGGTCGATGCATCGCTCTCGCCCAAGATGCGGGCCTTGGTGTCGTTGTCGGACACCGACAAGGCAAACACCGGCGTGATCGCGGTCTTGCCCGCAGCACCGCCCTCGGCGCTGGTGCGCATGGCGTTGGCACTGCTCGCCGACAGCGTGAGGTCGCCTGCGCCGCTGATCAGTGCATCGACGCCGATGCTGGCCTGGGTGTCGGTCTCACCGATGTTGAGGGCAATCGACGCACCCATGCCGAACTTGCCAAAACCCTCTTGGCTGGCCTTGGCGCTGGCGCTGTTCTCGACAAAGTTCTCGGCTGTCAGGCTGACGTCGCCCGGCGCTGTCAAGGTCACGGTGGCGCCCGTGGCGAGCGTGGCGCTGGCCTCGCTCATGCCGATGTTGAGCGCCAGTGAACCGGCGATGCCGGTGCTGACACCGCTGACGCCGGACGTGGCATCGGCTTCGAAATGCGAAACCGTGTCCTTGCCGCCATCCAGTGCCGGCACCAGCGCCTGCAGCACCAGGCCCTCGGCGTTGAGGGTGCCGTTGCCGACGCGGGCCACGTTGTCGACATCGGCCACGTTGACGGCCACGGCAATGCCCACGCCGGTGCCCGTGGGCACAGAGCCCAGGCTGTGTTGGGTGCCCGCGGCCCCGGCACTGAGGGCGACGCGACCGGTGGCGCCGCCCGCGTTGGCATGGGCTTCGGTGTCGTACAGCGTGGCCTTGTTGCCGCTCATGCGCACGAACACCACTTCACCTTCGTCCAGACCGCCGATGGCCGTGCCGCCGACACCCGTGTGATAGGTCACTCGGTCACCCGTGGACAGCCCGTGGCCCTCGCCAAGATCGATGGTTTCTGCCGCGAGGTCGACGATGCTTGCAGCCGTCGGATTGAAGAGGTGCTGCGACGCCACCGCGCTGCCGTCGGCGCTGGCGGTCGAGTCGGTGTTGTTCTCGGACTGAACGGTCACCACGCCCACGGCACCGCCGGTGCCCGCCGTGATGATCCGCGAGTTGGGAATCTCCGCGGTGGCGCTGGAATTCGTGACGGTGATGCCGACAGCACCCGCGACCTGCACGTTCGAGCTGGCGCCCGATGAATCCGAACCCGCCGCCGAAGCGCCGGTGGTGCTGGCATTGCCGCTGCCGGGCTTGGCCGCATTGGCGCGGCTGTTGGCCTGGTTCTGTTGCGCAGTGGCCTTGCTGTTGACGTCGCCGCTGCTCGAGCTGCCGTTGGCCTCGGCGTTGCCGCCGGCCACGCTGGCCCGGGCACGGGACTTGTTGGCGCCCGTCGTGTGGGCGTTGAAACCCACTGCCCCACCGGCCGTGATGTTGCGCGAAGTGGTGGCCAGCACGGTGTCGGTGGCAATCGTCAGTGCCAATGAGATCCCGACACCCGTGTTGCCCGACTCGGTGTCACCTTCGGCCACGCTCTCGACGCTGCCGTCATGACTTGCGGAGACGTCGAGCGCGCCGCTCAACGAGGATGCAGCGCCCAGCGTGCCGAGCTTGGCGTTGACGGTGTTCTCGGCATACGACGTGGCGAGCACCGGCGTCACTGCGGTCTTGCCCGCACCGCCGCCGACCGCGGTCGTCGTCATGTCGTTCTTTGATGCCGCCGAGAGCGTGACGTCGGCCACGCCGCTGAAGTCGGCGCCGTTCTTGATCAGGGCGTCGGTGTGGTTGATGCCGATGTTCAGGGCAATCGCCGCGCCCATGCCGAACTTGCCGGCCTCGGCCTGTTTGCCAGTGGCCACCACGACGTTCTCGACGAAGTTCGCTGACGAGATCGTGATGTCCTTGTTGACGCCGGTGATCGTCACCTGCGTGCCGGTGTTGACGTAGGCCAATGCATCGCTGAATGACACATTCAGCGCCAAGGCACCGGCCACGCCGGTGTCGCCGCCGCTGGAGCCGGCGATTGCGGTCACGCCAAGACGGCTGACTTGGCTCTCGTCGATGAAACGGTAGCCACTGCCGCTCACCGGCTTGGTCATCGCCACGAGGTTGGTGCCGGCCAGGGCATGGGGCTCGGTGTCCGACAGCTTGATCTTGCCGTTGGCCTGCACGACGACGAAGTAGACGACGTTGTCAGTCAGACCCGTGATCGCATCCGTGCCTTGCTTGTAGCGCAGCGCGTCGCCGGTGCGCAGACCCGCAGCAGACCCCGGCAGGTCGATGGTCTCGGTGCCATCGTTGACATCGGCGAGGTCGAACGCCAGCGTGCGGTCGGTCATCAGCGCCTCAATCGTCAAACCGCTCGCACTGAGCGTGCCGGTGCCGGTGACGAAGGCCTCGTTGCTGAGGATGTCGGCGCCAATGGCCACGGCAATGCCGAGGTTGGTGCCGGCCCCATTGGCCACGGTGGCAGTGCCATCGGCCTCGGTGTGGGCGTTGGTTACCGAGGTGGCGCTGACCGTCAGCAAGCCGGGGGTAAGGACATAGCCGGTCAGGCCGGTCTGGACGAAGGCCTGGGTGTCGCTCTTCACCGTGCCGACCGCCACCGCACCGGCCAGGCTGACGCTGCCGCCGCCTGGGGTGCTGGCGTTGTTGTTGGCCAACTGGGTCTGCGACTGCGTGGCCGGGCCACCCGGCGTGGTGGCGCCGCCGCTGGTGGACTTGGCCACTGCGGTGAGCGTGTTCTGCGTGTCGGCCCTCACGTCTATCGACGCGGCGTCCACGGTCGAGCCGCTTTCAATCGAGGCCAGGGTGATGTTGTCGTGCGCGGTGCCGATCACGGCCACGCCCAGAGAAACGCCCTTGCCGCCGACGGTGGTGGATCCGTCGGCGATTGCGGTGGCAATCGAGATGTTGGTGGCGCTCAGGTTCAGCTCGTCGCCGGCGTTGACGATGGCGCCGGACATCACCCGCGTCTTGGCGTCGCTGGTCAGAAAGAGGCCGGCAATCGAACCGTCGGTGGCCGTTGAGGCCGTGTTCGCGGCCTTGATGGCGCTGGCCTGCACATCAGACGTCGCACTCGCGTTGACGTCACCGGTTGCGGTGATGCTGCCGGTGATCTCCACCAGGGCCGAGGCCTCGGCATAGCCAAAGGCAAGGTTGATGCTGCCCATGGCCGGCAGGCTGCCATTGTTGAGGCGGGTGATCGACGACGCGGTCAAGGTGATGTCGTCGGCGTTCAAGATGCCGGCCACGGCCACCTTCATCGGGTTGAGCGAGAAGACGTTGAAGCCGTCGCCCGCGCCGCCGGCCAGGTTGTTGACGAAGCCGGTCTGCTTGGACTCGGACGCCAGCGTCAAATCCATGCCGGCCGCAAGCGTGAGGTTCGTGGCCGCCGGCACGGCGATCTCGGCGTCGCCACGCACAGACAGCGAGAACGCCAGCGGCGACGCCGTGGTGTCGCCTATGACGATGATGTGGTCGCGCAGGATGTCTTGCGTGCCGCCCTCGAAGCGGATGTCGAGCAGGCCGCCGACCACACCCGAGAGGTCGAGCAAGGCCAGGCTCACGGCGTCGATGCGCAAGGTATCGGACGCGGCCGCCTGCAGCGCCTTGTCGGCCGTGGCGTCGATGCCGCTCAGGCGCGCGATCTTGACGATGCCGTCACTGCCCAGCGTGCCAGTGGCCACCAAGGCGCCACCGGTCAGGCGCACCTCAAGCGTGGTGGCGTTTGTGGCCGACAGGGTGTAGTCCGCCCCCAGGACGTTGAGATCGGTATAGCTGATGTCCGCCGACAGCAGCATCCTGGGCTCCATCGGCTCGAGGCCGAAGTCGCGCCCGGCACGACGCGCCGGCGCGGAGCGTGGCGGCTTGGGCTCGAAGATCTGCCGGATGCGGTTCGCAAGCAGGGTCCGTTGGATCGCGGTGCGGACGGCTTGGATCGGGTTCTTCACGGTCAATCTCCTCAGCCCGGAACCTCGGCGACCTAGGGACCGCGGGCGCAATTGCCCCGACCCCGGCGCCTTTGGCCCGGTTCCCGCATTCTTCCCAGTTGCGGTGTTTCAAACGTTTCAGGAACCGCGCCCCCCCTTGTTCTAGGGGGCTTCAGGTCCCAATCGGCCTGCCGGCGAAAAGTCTTTCCAAATCAATGACATAGAGAAACTCACCGCTGAACACCGTCTCAGACCGCGATGGAACCAGGGTCTTTGCTGCCCCCTACTCAGGGGGGGGTCTCAAAAGACGCCGTAGTAACCGCTCTTGAGGACCCGCAGTTCGCCGTCGCGCAGGGCGTAGTCGAAACCGACGTCGAACAGCAGATGGTCGAGCCGATCGCGATGACTTTCGACGAACGCGATGGTCGCCGCGGGGTACGCGCAGCGGCGCAAGAACAGCAGCAGCTGCCGCACGGTGACACCCGAAAAATAGATGCAATCGTGGGTGCTCTTGTTGGCCACGCAAAGGGTGCGGCAGTCGCGCAGTTCGGGCCACAGGATCTGATCGAGCGCGATGCGGGTCATGTCGACCTGGGCCGAGCTTTCGATCTTGCGCGCGGCCTGTGCCACTTCGCTTGTTGCGTCGAAGAAGAAGTAGAAGTTCTCGAGCGTGGTGGACGCCTTGCGCACCGCGTAGGCGATGCCCGACGACACCGCACTGCCAGGGTTGCCGACGTACATGTGCAGCACATCGAGCGCACGCTCACCGCGCGCCAACGCGTCGTCGAGGTCGAGCGAGAACATGAAGTAAGGCAGCGTCTCGACCAACGCCACCTCGATGCGCGCCAACGGTTGCAGGACTGCCAGCACGCGGCTGGCGCTGACCGTGCGTTCGCGCCGCGCGTAGTCGTAGAAGTAGAACTCCCAGCCCAGCCGGCCGTCGATCCACTTCACGCCGTACACCGTGCGAAAGGCGCCGATGCCGTCGCGCAGCGCCTCGACCATCGCGTAGGCGTTGTCGTGCAGGCCCGCCTGCTCGAAGGACTGGAACAGCAGATTGATCGATCGGTGCTTGTCGGCCGCCGGCGCGGGGCGCGGGTAGTCCCACAGGCAGTAGCTCAGCGCCGGATCGGCCTCGGTGGCGAATTCGAAACGGTTGGCAAGTTTCACGGCCGCAGACCCTGCCAGCGGCCGCGCGTCAGGCTTGGCGCACGCCGCCGAAGTAGACGTTGAAGAACGCCTGACCATTGCGGTGGATGCCGCCCGCCAGATGCCCCATGCGCTTGCCCTTGACCTGGTCGTAGAGCGCCTGAAACTGCCCTGGCCGTATCTCGAAGTGGTCGCGCATGGCGTAGAGCAGCGGCTGGAAGTCGCGCACGAGGAGCTGCGAGTCGTAGAGGTTGAGATCGAATGAGCGGCGCGGCTGGTCGGGCTCGGAGACCTCCAGGTAGAGCAGCCGCTCGGGCGGCAGGCGCGAGGCCGCCAGGTCCAGCACGCCGAGCGCCATCTCGCCCACGGGCGCCGCGGCGTCGGCGCAAATGTCTGCCATGCGCTTGGCAATGCCCATCACCGGCAAGCCGGCAAACCAGTGGTAGCGCGAGACCACGTGCTCGCCGCTGGCGATGTTCCACTTGAAGGCCTCGTACTGCAGCGCCGGCTCGCCCGTCAGGCGGGCCTGTTCGGCTTCCAGCCCGGTGACCGTGCGCTCGAAGTAGAGCTTGCAGATGACGCGCCCGGGCTCGCCCTCGAAGCCGAAGTGCAGGTGGTCGGCGCGCGCGAAGGCGGTCTCGACTTCGGGCCTGACCGCCGCCGGCAGCCCCAGGTGGCGGGCGATGGCCCAGGCGCGCTCGAGCGCGTCGGCCGGCATCTGGCGCGACCCGACACTGAGCAGAAACCGGTTGCCTTGCAAGGACTGCGGCGCGACGCGAAATGAGCGCTCTTGATAGAAGCCCGGCGCCATCGCGCGCACCGCGTTGTGCAGCCAGTCGGCGGCCTCGGCCATGGGGTCGGGCGGCAGGTTCAGTGGCGTGATGCCGCGCTGCCGAAGCGACTCGTCCACGCCCAGATCCAGCACGGTGGCACCGACCCGCTTCGCGACCGCCGACGCCGGCGCGGCAGCTGGCGGCGGTGGCGCAGCTGACGCGGCCATCTCATCGGCCAACGCCACCGGCCGGCCCAGCGCCTGGGCCAGGCCTTCCACCAGCCGCCAGGCCGCCAGCTCGGGCATGGCAACGCGATGGCGCAAGACAAAGGCGGCCGCGGGGTCGGCAGGCGCGCCGTCGCCGGCCCGCGCGCCGCGCTCGCCAAACTCGAGCAGCACACGGCCGTCGTCGTCGCGACGCAGGCGGAAGGTGTCGATGGGGCCTTGGGTCATGGCGTGGTCACGTCGTGTCAGCTCGCCTCGGCCAGCGGCACCAGCACGTCCGCGTGCCAGCCAAACTTGCTGACATAGGCGGTGTTCAGGCCCAGGCAGCGCTTGGAGGCGCAGCTGCCGCGGTGCACGCACTGGTGAAAGCCATTGCGCATGAATTCGGGCCAGAACTCGGGGTCGATGATGAGCTCGGGCTGGTCGTTGTCCAGCGCGTCACCGTCGTCGCCCAGCAGGCACTCGGGGAAGTTCTTGACCTCGACCGATCGGCCCAGCGCACGCGCCCGCGTGATGGCCTCGCGCAGATGCGGCAGCACGTCCAGGTGCGAGGCGATGAGGTCCTTGTCGTCGCGCTCTTTCATCGGCCAGTAGTTCCAGAACTCCATCTGCGCCAGACGCGCCAGCGGCGCCAGCCGCTCGACCACGGCGGCCAGTTGCCGGTAGCTCAGCCGCGTGACCACGGTGTTGGTGAGGATGGCCACGCCTTCGTGCGTGTCGAGGTTGGCCAGGCCGCGCATCGTCTTGTCGAACGAACCGCGCACCTGCGTGATGGCGTCGTGGGTGGCGGCATCGGCCGCCGTCACGCTGACGAAGTATTCGTCGACGCCGGCCGCCACCAGTTCGGCGCAGTAGTCGGCGTCGGCCAGGCGCATGCCGTGGGTCTGGATGCGCACATGCTCGAAGCCGCTGGCGCGCGCCCGGCGGGCCAGTTCGGGCAAGTCGCGCCGCAGCGTGATCTCGCTGCCCGTCAGCGTCAGGCCCTTCCAGCAGTGCTTCTGCGCGTTGATGGACAGCACCTGCTCGAAGCGGTCGGTGGACTCGGGCCGCAGCCAGTCCATCGTGCCTTCAATCATGCAGTGCGTGCACTTCAGGTTGCAGGCAAAGTGCGCCGTGATCTCGACGTAGTCGCGCGGCAAGAAGCGCCGCGCGGGGCGCGCGACGGCGATCGCCTCAGGCACGGCGCTCATGCGAGTGGCTTTCTGGCGCTGACCAGGAAGAAGGGCGTGTCCAGCCGCAGGTGGATGCAGCGCACCTCCTGCATGCCCTGGGCCTGCAAGGCCTTGACGTAGGCGCCCGGCGAGCGGTACGAGCGAAAGAACATCAGCAACGGCAGCGTCGAAAAGCCCGGCGTCGCAGCACGCACTTCCAGCGGCCCGCGCTCGAAGATCATCACGGTGCCGCCAGGCGCCACCGCCGCCACAGCCTTGTCGATGAAGGCGCGGGCGTCGTCGATCGGCCAGTCATGCAGCATCGACTTGAAGCTGATGAGGTCGTAGCCGTGCGGCAGCTCGGCGCGCCGCAGATCGAGGGCATGAAACCCGATGCGCGGCGCCTCGGGCTCGGGCAGCACATGCTCCAGGCCGAGCTCGCAGACGACGGGCAAATCGGCCACGGCGCCGGCGAGATGGGCATGGCGGCGCAGCGCCTGCAGCACGAATTCGCCGCTGTTGCCGCCCACGTCGAGCATGCGCCGATACGGTGAAAAGTCGTGCAAGGACAGGCACACCTGCGCCTCGTGGCGGGTCAGCGCCGTGGTCAGGCGCATCCAGCCGTGCGTGTGGCGCAGGTTGTCGGGCGTGGCCTCGAAGCAGCGCCCGTAGTCGAACATCTTGAATACCCGCGCATAGCGCATGAAGCGCTGCGGATTGGCCACCATGGACGTGAACAGATTGCCGAAGTCGCCCAGCATGAACGCGGCGTAGTCGAGCTTGGTCTGCAGCAGTTCGCGAAAGCGCAGTGCCTCGACGAAGGCCGGGTGCAGGTTGGCCGCGCCGTCGCGCGTTTCGACGACGCGATTGGCGCTGAGCAGGTCGAGCAAGAAGCGCAGCCCCTGCGAGTCAGAACCCGTCGCCGTCAGGATGTCGCCCACCGGCATGCTGCCGCGCTCGATCAGCAGGTCGATGAGCCGCATCTCGAAGGCCGTGCGCAGCGCCCCGGCGTCGATGACGCTGTGCATGAAGGCGTCGACGCAGAGGTATTCCAGCGCCGCGGCCGGGATCGCTGGCGCGTCGGGGCTGCCCTGCACAACGGCGGTGTCGGCGCTGGCAGCCATAGCGTCAGGCGCGCGGCGGCGCGGCGCCCTGCAAGAGCGCCGTGAGCATGTCTTGTAGCTGGGCCGCGCCCGCGCTGCCCAGCGCAACGCGGTGCTGAACGGCCGCCCCCAGCGCGCCTTCGCCCAGCGACCTGCGATGGCCAAAGTGAATCACCACGCCGTCGCCGTCGCGCCGCACGGCAACCAGCTCGGCCCGTGATTCGGCCGGCGCGACGGCGGTGGATGTCGGGTCGGTTTGCATGAGAACGGGTTGTACCGCGCTTCGGGCTTGCTTGTGGGGGCTTGCGTGGCGGGTGGCTTGTCGTATTGCTTGGCGGGTAGCTTGTGGCTACTCGCCACGGCCGCTGAAGGCCAGCATCTGCGCAAAGCGCCGGTCTTGCCGCAGGCTGCCTTCGCGCACCTCGCGGTTGTGATGCTCCGCGGCCCATTGCGCCAGCCAGGTCAGCGCGGCCAGCAGGTGCGGGCCGACGTCGCCGCCACGCCGCCGCAGCCAGGCCACCGCCGCGCTTGCATGCGCCGTGTACAGCTCGTCGTCGAGCGCGACGATGGCCTGGCCGCTGCCGGGGTCGCCCTGGCGCGCGCTGCGGCCAAAGAGCTGGCGGTCGATGCGCCGCGACTCGTGGTATTCGGTCAGGATGACATGCAGCCCGCCGCGTTCGGCGACACCGGGGCCGAGCAGGATGTCGGTGCCGCGGCCGGCCATGTTGGTGGCCACGGTGACACGGTCGGCCTCGCCCGCACGGGCGATGACCTCGGCCTCGGATTCATCCTGCTTGGCGTTGAGCACGACGTGCGAGATGGCGCGCGATGCCAGCACCGCCGACAGTTCCTCAGAGTCGCGCACCGTGCGCGTGCCGATCAGCACCGGGCGGCCGGCCGTGCCGGACACCGCCTGCACCGAGTCGGCCACCGCCCGCCACTTGGCTGCGCGGTCGGGCAGGCAGCGTGCGGACCACAACTGGCGCTGCGAAGGCTTGTGCAGCGGCACGCCCACCACCGGCAGCCCGTAGGTGCGGCCGATCTCAGCCGCCACTTCGGCGCCGGTGCCGCTCATGCCCGCGAGCCGCAGGTAGCGTCGAAACAGGCGCTGGTAGGTGATGCGCGCCAGGGTCTCGCGCATGCCGCTCAGCGCCAGGCCTTCCTTGGCCTCGATCATCTGGTGCAGGCCGTGCTCCCAGGCGCGGTCGGGCATGGCGCGGCCGGTGGCCTCGTCGACGATCTGCACCTTGCCCTCGACGACCACGTATTGCTGGTCGCGCTGGTAGAGGTGCAGCGCCGCCAGCGCGCGGTGCACGGCTTGTTCGGCCACGCGCTCCGAGTCAAAGGCCGCTGGCTGGCCCAGCGCTTCGTCGCCGTCGCTGGCGGCTTCGCGCCATTGCGCCACCTGGTCGCGCCCGGCTTCGGTCAGAAAGACCCGGCGCTCGGCGCGCTCGACCTCGTAGTGCTCGCCCTCGGTGAGCGCGCTTGCCCAGCCCAGCGCGGCGTCGGCGGCATCGCTGCGCTGCCCGCCCGCGACCGTGGTGGACAGGATAAGCGGCGTGCGCGCCTCGTCGATGAAGACGCTGTCGGCCTCGTCGACGATGGCAAACACCAGCCCGCGCAGCACGCAGGCCTCGGCACGCCCGGCCTGCTTGCGGCGCAAACTGTCAGCGGCCAGATGCAGCGGGCTGGCGCGATCGCCCAGCGCGGCGCGGTCGCGCAGGTAGTCGAAGGCCAGCTCCTTGTTGCTGACGTAGGTGACATGGCCGGCATAGAGGGCGCGGCGCTCTTTGCGCGTGATGCCATGCACCACGGCGCCCACGTGGAGGCCGAAAAAGCGAAACAGCGGGCCCATCAATTCAGCGTCGCGCGCGGCGAGGTAGTCGTTGACGGTGATCACGTGAACCGGCAGTCCGGCCAGCGCCGCGGTCACGGCGGGCAGCGTGGCGGCGAAGGTCTTGCCCTCGCCAGTCGCCATCTCCACCAGCGTGCCGCGCAGCAGCAACCAGCCGGCCGTGAGCTGGGTGGGGTAGTGCCGCTTGGCCAGCACGCGGCTCGCGGCCTCGCTGATGATGGCAAAGCATTCGGCCACGGTGTCGCGCGCAAAGCCGCGCGCGCGCAGCGGGTGGCGCAGGGCCTGGGCACGCGCTCGCAGCGCGGCATCGTCCAGTGCGGCCAGGGCCTGGGCGTAGGACAGCACACGGGCCGTGAAGAGACGCCGCTGACGCGCCTCGCCACGCAGCGGCCGCAGTGCCGGCCAGAGCACGCCGTGCCACAGGCTGCGGGCGGTGCGGTCGAGCCAGGGCGCCTCTCGTTCGTCGCGCTCGACATACGGCCGGCCGCTCGCCAGGTCCCCCGGCCGCAGCCCGAGCGCCTTGGCGCTAGACATTGAAGTGACGCAAGAACAGCCGGCGCAAGGACCGCCAGACCTGCACGGCCAGCGGCGCGCGCGCGAGCTCGAAGCGAACGTGCACGCGCTGCCCGAAGGCCGCCGGACGGCCGAGCGGTTCGTTCAGCGAGACATCGACCTGGAACACGCGCTCGAGCGTCTTGCGGCCCTCGGGATCGCGCGGATCGGTCGCCAGTTTGCCGCCGCCACTGGCCAGCAGCGCCTTGCTGGGCGACTCTTCGCGCCCCGCCGGCACCTGGCGCACGATGCGCCCGGCCAGCACGCGCGGCAGGTCGTCGCCAAAGCGCACCGCCACGGCCTCGGTGAAGGCGCCGATGAGGTCGGAGTCGGCCTGCTCGACGACGACGCGAACGATGGGTTCGTCGGCACCCAGCACGTGGCCAATGACCTCGCCCTGCTTGTGCCAGCGGCCCGGCAGGTCGCCGGGCGCGGCGAGCGTGAAGACGCCATCCACCTGGGCTACCGCGGGCAGCATGGCGGCGCGTTCGCGGCTGCGCTCGAGCGCCGCGCGTTCGGCCAGCCACTGCTCGCGCACGATCTCGGAGCGCACGCGGTCGTTGACGAATTCAAGCCGGTAGCTGGCCTCCAGTTCGGCAACACGGGCCTCCAGGGTGCGGATCTGTGCATCCAGCGCCGGCTCGTAGCGGTGCAACAGCGTCTGGCCCGCCTTGACGGCCGCGCCCGGCGTGGCCGTCACCTCGCGCACGAAGCCTGACGCGCCGGCACGCAAAATGGCGCGCTCGGGCAGCCACAGCACGCCCTCGGCAAGCCGGCGTTGCGGCACCGGCACCAGCACCAGCACCAGCGCCAATGCGCCCAGCATCGCCGAGCCGACGCCGATGATGCGCAGCCGGCGCTCGCGCAGGGTCTGGCGCGACTCCAGGTGCTTGACCATGCGCACCAGCGGCATGCCGATCATCGCCCCCAGCGCCCACAGCGCGAGCACGACGCCGATGAAGAAGAACTGCGAACCGATGAACAGGGCGATGGCCACCGTGACCAGGGTGCGATAGATGAATGACAGCAGGCCGTAGGAGCCGAACCAGGCGCGCTCACTGGTCGTCAGCGCCGGCGATGTGGCGTCGCGCACGCGCAGCAGGTAGTGCTCGACCAGGTAGCCCCAGTAACGCGTGGAGCGCTGCCCGAGGTTGGGCATCTCGATGATGTCGCCCAGGATGTAGTAGGCGTCGTAGCGCAGCAGCGGGTTGCCGTTGAAGATCAGCGCCGACACGCCGGCGACGACCATGACGTTGAAGCACACGGCGCGCACCAGCCCGGGCTCGACACCCAGCCAGAGGTAGAACGCCAGCGCGGCCACGAACAGCTCCACCAGCATGCCGGCAGCGCCCACGGTGGCGCGCCGCCAGCGCGACTCGAAGACGGCCGAAGACGAGGCGTCGACATAGGGCACGGGCATCATCACCAGCAGCATCAGGCCCATGTCGTGAACCTCGCCGTCCCAGGCCCGCGCGGCCGTGGCGTGGCCCAGTTCGTGAAGGGCCTTGATGACCGGGAAGACCAAGGCCATGAGCAGCAGGTTGTCGGCCGCGAGCACATGATCCGACAGGTTGCCGGTGAGGTCGGGCCAGTGCGGCGCCACCATCAGCAAGGCCGGCAGCACGACGGCCAGCCAGAGCACACCACCGCGCCAGCTCCAGAGCCAGCGCCAGGCCGGCACGAAGCGGTCGAGAAAGCGGCCCGGGTCCCACAGCGGGATGCGCAGCGCCATCGGGTTGGCCCAGGAGCGGCGCTGCTTTGCCCGATCTTGCTTGCGGCCGCGCTCGAAGACCTCGAGCACGTCGGGCGCGGCATCGGTGGACAGCAGATCCGAGGCGTGCAGCTGGCCCAGCAGCTGGATGATCTCGTCCTGCGTCGGTGCGTCCTCGCCCAGCTGGTTTTGCGCCAGCTGCCAGATGTCGTGCACGCTGCGCTGGCCGTTCATGGCCGCGATCACGACGCGCGAGGCCACCGAGAAACGGTGCACGCGGCCCGAGGCCGGATCTTGCAGCAGGTACCAGCGCTCGCCGCGGTAGATGTGGCGGTGCAGGCGGGCGCGTGCCAGCAGGCGCGGGCGCAGCGGCGCCACGCGGTACCACAGGCTGCTTTGCAGCGGCGCGTCGACCGCCATCAGCAAGCCCTTGCGGTGGGGCGCCGGGCCACTGTCCGGGCCGCCGTCCTGGGCGCAATCGCGCCGGCCACGGCCATCACGGCGACCAGCTCCACAGCGTCAAGCGCATCCAGTCGACCATGCTGTGGGTCCATATCCAGAGCAGGCTGCGCTCGCCCACCACGACCTTGCCCACGCCCTCCATGCCCGGGCGCAGCCGTGTCGTCGTGCCCTCGACCTGGGCCTCGACACGGAAGACGTTGCGGCCATCATGCTGGGTGGCCACCGAGGTCACCGAACTGACGGTGAAGGCCTGGCCCTGGTCGGGCAGGCTGGACAGCAGCAGCTCGCCGCGCTGCCCGACGGCCACGCGTGCGATGTCGCGGTCATCGACCTGCAGCACGACGCGAAAGCCCTCGAGCGGCGCCACCTCGAACAGCGTGCGGCCCTGCTCTACCGGCGTGCCGACCAACTGGCTCAGATCGCCCGACAGCACCAGGCCGTCGAAGGGCGCCACCAGCAAAGCCCGCGTCAGCTTTTCGTCGACCAGCGCGAGCTGCGCCTCGGCCTGGAGCGCCTGCGCCGCCATCACGCCCATGGTGCCGCGATCGGCCTGCGCCATCGCGACCTGAAACTTGCGCTGCGCTTGCTCGACCTCGGCGGCCCAGCGCGTGCGCTCGAGCTTGAGGTCGCGGTCTTCCAGGCGCGCCATCGGCTGGCCCTTGCGCACGGTGTCGCCGGCCCGCACCAGGCCCTGCGCGATGTAGCCGTCGAAGGGCGCCACACGGGCCAGTTGGGTGGCGCCTTCGATGACGGTGCGCGCCGAGATGCGGTGGTCGGTCTGCCACAGCGTCACCCACAGCAAGGCCACCACGCCCAGCACCGTGGCCAGCTTGGCGCCCGGGTGCCGCGGCCCGAACACGCCCTGCAGCAAGGCGCGTCCGCGCTCGCGCGCGCGCTGCAGGCCGCTGAGGTCGGCCTGTCGCTGCAGCGCCCAGGCCGGGCCCAGCGTCACCGCCACGGCATGCGCCATGCGCTGCTCATCGATGCCGAAGGCCGGCCCCTGCTGGCGCTCGAGCGTGATGGCGCCGATGGTGTGCTCGTCGTGCACGATGGGCACCGACAGCATCGCCTGGGCGCCCAGCAAGGTCGCCGCCTGCGCATGCGCCAGGGCGCCGAGTTCGTCGTCCGGCGGCGCCGGCAAGACCACCGGCACGCCCAGGTCGAGCACCTCGTCCATGGCCGCGCCCAGCGCACGCACGAGGTCTGAGCGGATGTCGAAATTGGCGGTGTGCGACATCGCGATCGGCACGATGCGGTCGCGCTCCTCGATGCCCACCGAGACGCGGTCGCAGTGCAGCCGCGCCGCCAGCTCGTTGGCCACTGCCAGCGCCGAAGGCTGCAGGTGGCGCTGCTGCAGCGCCGTGGCCACCAGCTCGTTGAGCAGCGCCACGCGCGTCAATTCGGCCTCGGTCTCGAGCAGCGCACGCTGGCGAAAGTGGTCGACCAGCCAGGCGCTGGCCCAGTGGATCTGGCGCAGCGCGCCCTGCAGCTCGGCCAGCGGGCCGGGCCCGAGATCGAAGACAACCGCGCCGTGCAGCCGGCCCGAGACTTCGACCGGGTAGCCCACGTGCGCCACCGTGTCAGGTGTCGGCTCGCTGCCGTCGGCGGCGGTGACGACGCCGCGGCGCTCGGTGAGCGCACGTTGCGCCACCGCGCCCAGGTACTGCAGATCGCGCTGGGCGTCGGGCCAGGCGGCGGCGACGGTGAAGGGCCCGCCCTCTTGCTCGGCCAGCAGCACCAGGCCACCCCGGGCGCGGCCAATGCGCGCCGACAGCAGGCTCAACCAGCCGTTGCAGAGCTCGGCGCTGTCGGTGGCCGTCGCAAAGCGCGACCACGCCGCGCTCTCGGCACGGGCGCGGGCATCGTCGGCAATCGAATAGACCGGAGCGGAGCTTTGCATCGAAAGAGAGGCCGGGAGCCGTCGGTTGAGCGTTGGCCCACCTGCCTCGGGGCAAGTCGGCACCATCACCGGGACGGCATGTTAGCCCGCCTGAAGCCTGCCACGGGGCCCGCAGGCAAGGGGTTGACCCCAGGCCGCAAGGGCCATCAAGCCGGGCAGCGCCCGCGTACGATGAGCGCTGCAACCCACGCATCCGCGATGACATGAACGCAGCGCCGCCCGCAGCCAGCAACCCACAGCGCGGCCAATGGACGCCGGCCGCCTGCGGCAGCGAACGTCTGCTGGGCGGCTTTCTGCGCGTGCTGGAGCTGGACGCCGCCGGCGCGGCCGATCACGCCGATGGCTTCGAGCGCTTGCGCACCGGCGCCCTGCAGGCCATCGTCGTGCGCGGCGTCTACCCACCCGAGGTGATGGCGGCGGCGGTCGAGCGGCTGGCGCGGCACGACCCGCCCTTTCTGCGCACCCGCTTCCCGAGCGCCTTCAAGGCCTGGTTCTACGGCCGCAACGTCAACCTCGCCGACCCGGCGCTGAGCGGCTACTTCAGCGAGGCGGCCACCTTCAACGCACAGCTCGCAGCGCTGCTGCCGCAGCCGCCGCAACAGCGCATTGCCGAGCTGCTGGCCGCCCTCGACAGCGGCCGGCGCTTCCTGGCGGCACCCGGCCCGCAGCCGGGCGAGCACTACATGTTCACGACGCTGCGCGCACACCAGCCCGGCGGCTTCATCCCGCCGCATTTCGACAACGAAGTGCGCCTGCGCCCTTCGTACCGGCATCTGGCGCGGCAGGTCAGCGAGCACATCCAGTCCTTTGTCCTGACGCTCGACGCGGGCGAGGGCGGTGGCGCGCTGGAGGTCTTTGACAGCCGCTGCGAACCGCAAGCCGCGCGCCTGCTCAACGACGACCACGCACCCCCCACGCCAGACACCACGCGCATCGCCTCGGTCTCGTTCAGGCTGCCGCCCGGCGCCATGATCGTGCTCGACTCAGGGCGCTACCTGCACCAGGTGACGCCCGTGCTGGGCGCGCACACGCGCTGGACGGCCTGCAGCTTCATGGCGCGTGCGCGCGCCGCTGACGCCACCTACCTCTGGGGCTGAGCGTGGCGCCGCGCCTGCCGCTGTACCTTGACGGGCTCATCGCCAGCTACCACAGCGGACGCACGGCGCGCTGGGTGCACCTGGGGTTCTGGGAGCAGCCGCCGAGTGCAGCCGATCTGGCGCAAGCCGGCGCCTTTGCACAGGCGCAGCTGCGCTTGAATGATGCGCTGCTCGCGATGGCCGCACTGGCCGACGGCCAGCGCGTGGTGGATGTCGGCTGCGGCCTGGGTGGCACGCTGGCGGCCATCAACGGCCGGCACCGCAACATGCAACTGCTGGGCATCAACATCGACGCACGCCAGCTCGCCCTGTGCCGCGACATCGAAGCCGGCCCTGGCAACACCGTGCGCTGGCTGCAGGCCGACGCCTGCGCCCTGCCCTTGCCGCGCGCCAGCGCCGATCGGCTGCTGTGCATCGAGGCGATGTTTCACTTCGACAGCCGCGAGCACTTCTTGCAAGAGGCAGCGCGCATCCTGGCCCCGGGCGGGCGGCTGGTGTGCTCCGACATCGTGTGGCGCGGGCCGGCCTTGATCAGCCCCGACGAACACGCGCTGGCCGACGCCGTGCGCACTGGCTTCGGCCCCTGGCCGGCGCTGCTGCATACCGGCATCGACCACCGCGCGCTGGCCGCCGCGGCCGGACTGCACTGCGTCGGCTGGTTTGACGCCACCGAAGCCACGCTGCCCAGCCACGTCTTCACCGCGCCCGCCGGCGCCGCAGCGCGCGGCCCCATCGCGCGCGCCGCGGCAGCCCTGGCCCAGTTGCACCGCGGCGCTCGCCTGGCCTATCCGTTGATGGCGTTCGAGCGCAGCGGCTGATCGGCTGCGCGGCGCGGCGGCGGAAAGACCCAGAAGAACTCCCCCGAGGTGCCGCCCTCGCGCAGCACCTGGCGGCTCACAAAGTCGCACTCGGCCTGCAGCGTCGGCGCGGTCCAGCCCAGGCAGGCGCGCATCTTCAGGCTCACCGGGTCGTACACCATGTTGTATTCGGCCGGCGCGCGCACCATCAGCGCCGAAGGCAGCACCACGCAGTGATAGACCCGCAGCGCGCAGGGCAGCGCACGGGCGCGCTCGAAGCTGCGGCGAAAGTTCTCCGGCGTGTCACCCGGCAGGCCCAGGATGATCTCGATGGCCACGCCGGCCACGGCCGTCAGGGCATTGAGGGTCTGCTCGAAACGCGCCTCGTCGTAAGAGCGGTCGACATGCGCCAGCACGGCGTTGTCGAAGGACTGCAGGCCGATGCCCACCAGCGCGCGGCCGATGGAGCCCAGGAAGGCGATGTGCTCGGGCCGCACCTTGGCCGGATAGACCTCGCAGATGAGGCTTCGATGCTCGAAGAAACCATGCCGGTCGGCGGCCTCGCGCAGGTTGCGAAACGCGGCCGAATTGAGGTTGAGTCCGGCATCGACCAGCAGCGCACCGATCACGGGTTGCCGGTCCATGCCATCGAACTCGCGACGCAACTCGTCGACGCCGCGCACGCGTTGCGGTGACTCCAGCGTGCCCCACTCGCAAAACGAACAGGTGAAGGGGCAGCCGCGGTAGGTCTGCAACACCGCCAGCCCACCGGCCTGCACCAGATCCATTTCGTAAGGCGACGGCAGGTCGTTCAGATCGGCCAGCGGCCGCTCGGGCGTCATCACCCAGCCGCCGTCGAGACCGCCGCGCGAAGGCAGTGCGATGCCGCACACGGTGGCCAGCGCTTCGGCACGGCGATCGGCAGCCGTGACGATCTCGACGAAGGTCTGCTCGCCGTCGTTGATGGCCAGCACGTCGATCCACTCGCGGGCGCTCAGAAAGGGCCGCTGGCCGAGCATGCTGGGCCGCGCCGAAGGGCCGCCAAAGACCACCAGCCGCCGCGGGTCGTCTTCCTTCACGCGCCGGGCCAGTTCGACCAGGAACGGAAACGACCACAGGTAGGCAGAACAGCCCAGCACGTCAGGATCGAAGGCGATGAGCTCGCGCTCGACGTCGGCCAGCGTGCCGCCTTCGAGATCCCAGACACGCAACTCCAGCCCGGGCGGCGCCGCGGTGCGCAGTGCCGCTTCGACCATGCGCAGGCCGTGGTTGGAGATGAACTGCGGCATCGCGCGGTCGCGCTCGGGGTAGCGCGCCACCAGGGCGACACGGCGGCCGCTGCGCCGCGCCGCCGAGCGCGCCGGCGCATGCAGGGTGAGCGGGTGGGAGCTCATCGGCTCATCGGCTCATCGGGCGCGCGGAAACGACCACCAGAAGCGCCCCGAATGGCCGCCCACGACGCCGGTCTCGGCATCGAGCATGGCGCGCGTGGCGGTGATGTCCTCTTCGCGCCAGCCCAGGCAAGACTGCATCGCCATCGTGCGCGCGTCGAACTGCATGTCCCAGCCCGGCCGGCCGCGCGTCAGCAGCGCGTCGGGCAGCACCAGGCAGTGGTAGGCCCGCACGCCGATGCCGAAAGAGCGCGCATAGGCCAGGGTGCGCGCAAAGCCGGCCGGCGTGTCGCCGGGCAGGCCGAAGATGATCTGCAACTCGGCGTGGGCGACGCCGACGATGCGCTGCAAGGCGCCCTCGAAGCGACTTTGTTGGAAAGGCCGGTCGTGCAGGCGCAGCACCTCGGGGTCGAGGGATTGCAAGCCCACGCCGAGGTAGGACGCGCCCACCATCGAGAGAAATTCAAGGTGCTCGTCCTTGATCAGCGTCGGGTAGATCTCGGCCCAGAAGGTGGCGCGGCGCAACACGCCGACACGGCGCTCGGCCTCGAGCAGATGCCTGAAACCGCGCGCATTGAGATTGAGCCCGGCGTCGAGCAGAAAGACGGTGGGCGAACGCAGGGCCTCGAAGGCCCGCAGTTCGCGTTCGATGTAGTCGGCCGAGAACACCGAACGCGCCGTCTCGCTGGCGCCCCACTCGCAAAAGCGGCACGACAGCGGGCAGCCGCGGTAGGTTTCGAGGTACGCCACCGACCCCGCGGGCATGAGGTCGAGCTGGAAGGGCGAGGCGATGCCGTCGAGATCGTCCGTCGGCGCGCGGTGCCCGGTTTGCAGCCACGGGCCTGAGCTCGGAAGGTGCAGCCCGACGACGCCGCGCAGTGCGGCGCGCGACAGCACGGGCAGGCGGGCAATCTCGCAGAACACGGCCTCGCCTTCGGTGGCGACGACGGCGTCGAGGTAGCTGTTGGCGGGTGCATAGGGCGCCAAGTCAAACATCGCCGGGCGCGCCGACGGCCCGCCAAAGACGATGGTGCACTGCGGCCGCTCGGCGCGAATGCGTCGCGCCACGGCCACCAGGCAGGGCAGCGACCAGACGTAGACCGAAAAGCCCACCAGGTCGGGCTCGATGCGCAGGATGGCGGTGACGAAGGCTTCGACGTCGTCCCTGACGAGATCGACCAGCGCCACGCCAGCGCCGGCCAGTGCCGGGTCGGCCGCCACCGCCGCCAGGATGCGCCGGATGCCGTAGCTGGGCAGCCGCACGTCACCCAGATCGCTCGCGTCGGGCTCGGGCGTCATGCACACCAGGGCGATGCGTCTGCGGCTCATCGGGGTCATCGAAGTGAGGGCGCGGTGATTGTGGGGCCGGTCGCGGCGGGCGCAAAGCGCCGTGCGTTGCCATCAGCTCGGCCGCGCCGGCCTTGCATCGCGACCCTGCAGAATCCATTTCCATGCCCTCAGTCGACACCCTGCTCAACGACGCCCAATGGCGCCGCGCCTGGCGCGGCCTGCTGTTCTTCATGTTGCTGGCCGTGGCCTGGCTGGCCTTCACCAGCAACCCGCCGCGCAATCCACTGGTCCAAAGCGACAAGATCAATCACCTGCTGGCTTTCAGCAGCCTGGCGGTGGCGGCGGCCTTCGCGGTCGCGCCCGGTGCGCGCCGCCTTGCGCTGGCCGCGCTGGGCCTGCTGGCCTACGGCGGCATGATCGAGATCGTGCAGTCGCAACTGCCCTACCGCAGCGGCGAGTGGCTCGATCTGCTGGCCGACGCCGTGGGCATTGCGCTGGGCCTGGCGCTGGCCACCGCCCTGCGCCTGCGCCACCCGCCATGCGTTTGACGGTCCTTGTTTCGGTGGCTCACGCTGTGAGCCACTGAGAGCCGACACTGTCTCCACGACGCCGGGCAAACCGCCCGGGCCGCACCGGAGACGACGATGAACCAGGTTGCCCTCGAACTCGACACGCCCGCCGCTGACGCCGCCGACCGCACCGGCTTCGACATCGGCTGGGATCACGCCCACCACGCCCTGGTGCCGCCGCCCGAGTTGCTGCTGGACGGCACGCCGATCTGCCAGGGCTGGATGGCCGGCCGCGCGGTCTTTGGCCGTCGCACGATGGCGTCGACGCGGGCGACCCGCCAGTGGCTGCTGCTGCGCACCCGCGCCTGGCGCGAAGGCGTCGCCTTCGAGGCGCAGCGGCTCACGGCGCAC
>JANPMR010000559.1:0-3787 GCA_031427055.1 Rubrivivax sp. | reverse complement strand
CCGCTGCGCGCGCGCTCGTGCAGCGCCATCAGCACGCCGATCACACCGTGCAGCCCGGCCAGCGTGTCGCCGATGCTCACGCCCACGCGCACCGGCGTGCGGCCGGGCTCGGCGCTCAGGTGGCGCAGGCCGCCCATGGCTTCGGCGACGACGCCGAAGCCGGGCTTGTCGCGGTAGGGGCCGGTCTGGCCGTAGCCGCTGATGCGCAGCACGATGAGGCGCGGGTTGCGCGCCATCAGCAGCGCCGGGTCGAGGCCAAAGCCTTCCAGCGCGCCGGGACGGAAGTTCTCCACCAGCACGTCGCTCTCGTCGGCCAGGCGGCGCACGATGTCCTGCGCCGCAGCGTCGTGAAGGTCCAGCGCCACGCTGTGCTTGTTGCGCGCCTGGATCTGCCACCAGACCGAAGTACCGTCTTTCAGCAGCCGCCACTTGCGCAGCGGATCGCCCGCACCCGGCGGCTCGATCTTGATGACCTCGGCGCCGAAGTCGGCCAGGGTCTTGGCGGCAAAGGGGCCGGCGATGAGCTGGCCCAGTTCGAGCACCTTCAGGCCCGCCAGCGGGCCGTCGGCCGCACTCACGGCCACAGCACCACGGCCCATGTGAGCACCACCATGAGCAGGCTGAGCATCACCGCCGCGCTGCCCAGATCCTTGGCGCGGCCCAGCAGGGGGTGGCGCTCGATGGTCAAGGCATCGGCCAGCGCCTCGACGGCCGAGTTGAGCAGTTCGACAATCCACACCAGCACCACGCTGCCGATCATGGCCAGCAGCTGCCAGCGCCCGGGCGCGATCCAGCAGGCCAGGGCCACCAGCGGCACGCCCAGCGCCAGCTCTTGTCGGAAGGCCGCTTCGTGGCGGAAGGCGGCGCGGAAACCGAGCGCTGAATACGTGGTGGCTTTCCACACCCGGCGCAAGCCGCCGCGGCTCTTGAAGGCCGAGTCGGCGGGCGGCGGCACGGGTGGCGTAGCGGTCATGAACGAGGCCTTGGCGGGACGATGAGTGCATAGGGATTGTCGCGCAGGGCACGCGCCGCATGCCGTGGCCTAATCGCTGCCATGCCTCCATCGTCGATGTTCACCGGCGTGCGCCCGCGCTTCACCCTCGCCCTCTCCAACGAAGCCCTGCTGCTCGCCGCCAGCGCCTTCCTCGCCCTCGCCTACAACCGGCAGTTCATCGCCGCCGCGCTCAAGGACCGCAGCGCCAGTGACGCACAGGCCTGGGGTTTCGCGCTGGCCTTGCTGCTCATGCTGGCCAGCCTGCACCTGCTGCTGCTGGCGCCGCTGGCCTGGCGCCGCACCGTCAAGCCGCTGCTCGCGCTGATGATCGTGGTCAGCGCGGCCAGCACCTACTACATGCAGGCCTACGGCGTGTACATGGACCCGACCATGATCCGCAACGTGCTGCGCACCGACATGGCCGAATCGCGCGAGCTGCTGTCGCTGGGCCTCGTCGGCCACCTGCTGCTCTACGGCGCGCTGCCGCTGGCGCTGCTGTGGCGCGTGCGCGTGCTGCCGCGGTCGCGCCTGCGCGCGCTGCTGATGCGCGTGGCGCTGATGCTGGTGGCCGCGGCGGTGTTCGTGGGCACGCTGCTGGCGGTGTTCCAGCCCTTCTCGTCGCTGATGCGAAACAACAAGGAGATGCGCTACCTGGTGACGCCCGGCGCCGTGCTGTGGTCCACCGGCACGGTGCTGGCCGAGCAGGCCCGAGGTGCGGCCAAGCCCCGCCAGGCCATCGGCCTGGACGCCAAGCCCGGGCCGCACATGGCGGCGCGCGGCCAGGCCGGCGGCCGGCCGCTGCTGGTCGTCCTCGTCGTCGGCGAGACGGCACGCGCCGCCAACTGGGGCCTGTCGGGCTACGCGCGGCAAACCACGCCCGAGCTCGCCAAGCTGCCGGTGCTCAACTTCCGTGAGGTCACCGCCTGCGGCACCAACACCGAGGTCTCGCTGCCCTGCATGTTTGCGCCCGTGGGCCGGCGCGACTACGACGAGGCCACCATCCGTGGCAGCGAATCGCTGCTGCACGTGGCCTCGCGTGCCGGTGTCGACGTGCACTGGCGCGACAACCAGTCGGGCTGCAAGGGTGTGTGCGAGGGCCTGTCGCAGGACGACGTCGCTTCGCTCAAGGCACCCGGCCTGTGCGACAAGGGCCGCTGCCTGGACGAGGGCATGCTGATCGGGCTGGAGCAGCGCCTGGCCGCCGCCAAGGGCACGCAACTGCTGGTGCTGCACCAGTTGGGCAACCACGGGCCGTCGTACTTCCGGCGCTACCCGGCGGCCTTCGAGCGCTTCAAGCCCGCCTGCGCCAAGGACGACCTGCGCCTGTGCAGCCGCGAAGAGATCGTCAACGCCTACGACAACGCGCTGCTCTACACCGATCACGTGCTGGCGCAACTGATCACACGCCTGCAGGCGGCCGCCGACAAGGTCGACTCCGTCGTGCTGTACGTGTCGGACCACGGCGAGTCGCTGGGCGAGAACAACCTCTATCTGCACGGCCTGCCCTACGCCATCGCGCCGGACGTGCAAAAGCGCGTGCCGATGGTGATGTGGCTGTCGGCCGGCGCTCCCGCCGCCGCGGGCCTGGACGCGGCCTGCCTGCAGCAGCGCACGGCCAAGCCGGCGGCGCACGACCATCTCTTCCACACCCTGCTCGGGCTGATGGACGTGCGGACCACTCTCTACGAGCCGGCCTGGGACCTGGCGCAAGGATGTCGCGCGCCATGAGTGCCGGCACCGCGCTCAAGCGCGATGCCCTGGTCACCGGCGTTGCGCTCGCACTGCTGCTGCTGTGGGACGCCAGCGGCCTGGACCTGAGCGCGGCGCGCCTGTTCGCCAGCGCGCAGGGCTTTGCCTGGCGCGACAGCTTCGTGGCCAGCACGGTGCTGCACGACGGTGGCCGGCTGGGCGCCTGGGTCGTGCTCGCGGCGCTGGTCTTCGCCGCCTGGCGACCCGGCGTTGGCGGGCCCGGGCGCGCCGAGCGAGCGCGCTGGATCGGCGTGATGCTGTTGTGCATCCTGGCGGTGCCGGCGCTCAAGCGCTTCAGCGCCACCAGCTGCCCCTGGGACCTGGCCGAGTTCGGCGGCGTGGCGCGCCATGTCTCGCACTGGCAGTTCGGCGTCGCCGACGGCGGCGGCGGGCGCTGCTTTCCGTCGGGCCACGCGGTGGCTGCCTTTGGCTTCATCGGGCAGTACTTCCTCTGGCGCGGCCACGATGCGCGCCGCGCCCGGGCCTGGCTGGCCGCGGTGCTGGGCGTGGGGCTGGTCTTCGGCGCGGCGCAATTGGCGCGCGGCGCGCACTTCCCCAGCCACACGCTGTGGTCGGCCTGGCTGTGCTGGACGATCTGCGTCGTCGCCGCGGCCGTGTGGCCAGCACAATCCGGCCTGAAGGAGTCGATGCCATGACACAACCCGAGAGCCCCACCGCGCGCTGGATGCACGACGGCGTGCGCGTCGTGCCCGCGGGTCAGCTCGACGCCAACACCGCGCAGACACCGGGCATGGACCGCAAGGCAGCCATCAACTTCGCGCGCGTCGGTGCCAGCAAGCTGTGGGCCGGCACCGTGCACATCCACGCCGGCGCCAAGACTGGCGCCCACCACCACGGCGCGCTCGAGAGCGTGATCTACGTCGTCAAGGGCCGCGCGCGCATGCGCTGGGGCGAGGCCCTCGAGTTCACCGCCGAGGCCGGCCCCGGCGACTTCATCTACGTGCCGCCCTACGTGCCGCATCAGGAGATCAACGCCAGCGCCACCGAGACGCTGGAGTGCGTGCTGTGCCGCAGCGACGGCGA
>JANPMR010000558.1:0-2478 GCA_031427055.1 Rubrivivax sp. | reverse complement strand
TGGAACGCCGTGCATGTGCTCAACGTCGTGGACGGCTGCATGCCGGCCGACATGGCCACCGGCAGCGCCGCCGAGATCGAGGAAGAACGCCGCCTGCTCTATGTGGCGATGACGCGCGCCCGCGACGAACTGAGCCTGTGGGTGCCGCAGCGCTTTCACGTCACGCAGCAGCGCGTGCTCGGCGGGCGGCATCTGTATGCGCTGCGCTCGCGCTTCGTGCCGGCGGCGCTGGAGCCGCACTTCGAAATGGTCGATCCGGCGCCGGATGCGCTGTCGGCTGCTGTGCCAGGATCCGACGATGACATCGCCGAAACTCCCTTGATCGACCTGGGCTCGGCGCTCCGCGGCGGCTGGGCCGCCAAGGCGGTCGAGCCGCCACGGAACCCACTCCCATGACGCCCGCCGATACCTCGCGACCCCGCCTGCCCGCCACCATCTGGGCTCTCGGTTTCGTCAGCCTGCTGATGGACGTCTCGTCGGAGATGATCCACGCCCTGCTGCCGGTCTACATGGTCACCGTGCTGGGCGTCAGCGCCTTCACCGTGGGCCTCATCGACGGCCTGGCCGAGGCCACGGCGATGATCGTCAAGGTCTTCTCCGGCGCGTTGTCAGACCGCTGGGGCCGGCGCAAGCCGCTGGCGGTGCTGGGCTACGCCATGGGCGCGGCCAGCAAGCCGCTGTTTGCGCTGGCCAGCGGCGCGGGGCTGGTGTTTGGCGCCCGCATCATCGACCGCATCGGCAAGGGCATCCGTGGCGCGCCGCGCGACGCGCTGGTGGCCGAGAGCGCGCCGCCGGGCATGCGCGGCGCCGCGTTCGGCCTGCGCCAATCGCTCGACACCGTGGGCGCCTTCCTCGGCCCGCTGCTGGCCGTGGCGCTGATGCTGCTGTGGGCCAACGACTACCAGCGCGTGTTCTGGGTGGCGGTGATCCCCGGCGTGCTGGCGGTGCTGCTGCTGGTGGTGGCCGTGCGCGAGCCGGCGCGCGAGCCCGGGCGCCGCGCCGTCAACCCGATCTCACGCACGCAACTGGCGCGGCTACCGGCCGCCTACTGGTGGGTGGTGGGTGTCGGCGCGGTGTTCACGCTGGCGCGCTTCAGCGAGGCCTTCCTGGTGCTGCGCGCGCAGCAGGGCGGCGTGGCGCCGGCCTGGATCCCGCTGGTGCTGGTCGGCATGAACATCGTCTACGCCGCGTCGGCCTATCCGCTGGGCAAACTGGCCGACCGCATGGACCACCGCAGCCTGCTGGCGCTGGGCATGGTGGTGCTGATCGCGGCCGACGTGGCGCTGGCCATCGGCAACACAGGGCCCTGGCTGTGGGCCGGCATCGCGCTGTGGGGCCTGCACATGGGCCTCACCCAGGGCCTGCTGGCGGCGATGGTGGCCGATGCCGCGCCGGCCGACCTGCTGGGCACGGCCTACGGCTTCTTCAACCTGATGAGCGGATTGGCGCTGCTGGTGGCGAGTGCGACTGCCGGTCTGGTGTGGGATCAGCTCGGGGCGGCCGCCACATTTGCCGTCGGTGCCGGCTTCGCCACGCTGGCTCTGGCGATGCTGGTCTGGCTGGGCGGAGCGCTTGCTCGACGCTGAGGCAGTGTGACCGTGATGGCCGTGATGGCCGTGATGGCCGTGATGGCCACGATGGTCGGGGTGAAAGGATTCGAACCTTCGACCCTCTGGTCCCAAACCAGATGCGCTACCAGGCTGCGCTACACCCCGACGAAGGCGCGATTGTAGCGGCCGGCCTCGTGCCGCAGGCGCCGCGGGCTCAGGCGGCTGGCTTCGGCGCCGGCAGTTGCAGTTGCCGCGCCACGTCCATGCATTGCCGGATGTGCTGCTCGCACACGTAGCGCATGGCGGTGTAGGTCAGCACCGCCGACACCGCCTGCCCGGCAATGGGCACGAACTTGGCCGCCTGCTGCGCCGTCAGGCGCACGCCCACCAGCTTGACCACGCTCAACACCAGCTCACGCGTCACGATCTTGCCCACCAGCACGCCGCCGGTGGCGCTGATGACCTTGTAGACGACGACGCGGCGCTCGGGCGAGAGCCGCTCCACCTGCTCGGGCGAGAGCCCGAACGCGGCGCTGATCTGCGGCAGCAGGCGCATCAGCAGGCCGAGGTCGGTGGCCCAGTCCAGGCCAGGCACCGGCACCATGGCCACGCCCGCGGCCAGCAACGCGCGCTTGGACACCCGCTGGCGGCAGCGCTTGGCGATGGCCTGCAGATCGGTGCCGGCGTCCGGCATCACTTCCCACTGGGCGGCGGCTTCAGCGCTCATCGGTACACCGCAGGTGCATGTCGATCAAGTCGCCCGCTTCAGCGCCGCATCGCGGATGGCGCTGAGCGTGGTGCGGCTGGTGCTGACGTCGGCGTCGAGCTTGACGTGCAGCAGCGTCGGCACGCCGGCCTCGATGGCACGCGCCAGTGCAGGCTCGAACGCCGCCGTGTCGGCTATGCACTCCGCGCGCCAGCCGTAGGC
>JANPMR010000557.1:0-11539 GCA_031427055.1 Rubrivivax sp. | reverse complement strand
GTCCACGTCGGTCAACAGCGCCAGGGTGTCCTGCAACTGCGCGCGCAAATCGGCGCGGGTGGCTTCGGCATCGGGCAGCCGCAGCGACCAGCGGCTGCCGTGCGGCACCGTGCTCGAGTCGTAGAGCGCGTCGGCATCAGTGCGCTGCGCGGGCAGGCGTGGCAGCCCGGGGTCGGCCCGATTGCCCGTGGCTCGCGCCGCAAAGCGCGCCAGCCAGAAGGCCTGAAACCAGCCGATGTGGCCCAGCTCCCACAGCGGTGGGTTGAGCTCGGCGCGCATCGGCACCTGCAGCCTGGGCAAGGCGGCCTCGAGCGCGGCGAAGGTGGCCAGCGTGTCGCATCGGCTGTCGGTGAGCGCGCCGGCCAGGTCCGCCACACCACCCTGCCGCGCCAGTTCGGCGGGCGTGCGGGCGGCAGAAACAGTTAGGCTTGGTGGGTGCATCGCGCTTCCATCGTCATCGTCACGCCCGCGCTGGCCGAGGCCAACAACGGCAACTGGCAGACGGCGAGCCGTTGGGCCCGTCTGCTGGCGCCAGCTTACCGTGTGACGCTGGCGTCAACGTGGCAAGGCGGCGACGCAGACCTGTTGATCGCGCTGCACGCGCGGCGCTCGGCGCCGTCGATCGCGGCCTGGCGTCAGGCGCACCCGACGCGCGCGCTGCTGCTGGCGCTGACCGGCACCGACCTCTACCGCGACATCGACCATGACGCCGACGCGCAAGCCTCGCTGCACAGCGCCGATGGCTTGATCGTGCTTAACGAGCTGGGTGCGCTGCGGCTGCCCGCGGCGCACCGCGCCACGTGCCACGTCGTGCTGCAGTCGTGCAGCGCACGGCGCACGCTGGCCAAGACGGCGCGCCATCTCGGCGTGCTGATGGTGGGCCATCTGCGCGACGAGAAAGACCCGCTGACCTATCTGCGCGCGGCGCAGCGGCTGGCCGGCCGCAATGACATCTACTTCGACCACGTCGGCGCCCCGCTCGACGCCGCCCTGGGCGCGCAGGCCGCCGCGCTGGCGGCGCGTCAGCCCAGCTACCGCTGGCTCGGCGCCCTGCCGCATGCCAGCGTGCGCCGTCGCATCCAGACCGCGCATGTGCTGGTGCACGCCAGCCGCATGGAAGGCGGCGCGCATGTCGTGATCGAAGCGCTGCGCAGCGGCACGCCGGTGATCGCGTCCAACATCGATGGCAACCTCGGCCTGATGGGCAGCGACCACGGCGGCCTGTTCCCGGTGGGTGACGACGCGGCACTGGCAGCCCTGCTGGAGCGCGCGCGCGACGATGCGGCTATGCTGGCCGCGCTGCAGCGCCAGGGCGACCTGCGCGCGCCGCTGTTCACGCCCCAGGCCGAAGCCGCCGCCCTGCACCGCATCGTGGCCGGCCTGCTCGATCGCACGACCCCGGAGACCCCTTCATGAGCCCCCCGATTCCACCCGCCGAACCCCGGCTGACCGAGCTGTCGCATGGCGGCGGCTGCGGTTGCAAGATTGCTCCCGGTGTGTTGAGCGAAATCTTGAAGGGCATCACCGCGATGCCGATCCCCAAGGAACTGCTGGTCGGCATCGAGACCGCCGACGACGCCGCCGTCTACCAGCTCAACGACGAGCAGGCGCTGATCGCGACGACCGACTTCTTCATGCCCATCGTCGACGACCCCTTCGACTTCGGCCGCATCGCCGCCACCAATGCCATCAGCGACGTCTACGCGATGGGCGGCCGGCCGATCATGGCGCTGGCCCTGGTGGGCATGCCGATCAATGTGCTGTCCACGGCCACCATCGGCCGCGTGCTCGAGGGCGGCGCGTCGATCTGCCGCGCCGCGGGCATCCCGATCGCGGGCGGCCACACCATCGATTCGGTCGAGGCCATCTACGGCCTCGTCGCGCTGGGCCTGGTGCACCCCAAGCGCGTCAAGCGCAATGCCGACGCGCGCGCCGGCGACGTGCTGGTGCTGGGCAAGCCGCTGGGCGTGGGCGTGATGAGCGCGGCGCTGAAGAAGGGCCAGCTCGGCGACGCCGGCTACGCGCAGATGATCGCCAACGCCACGAAGCTGAACACGCCGGGGCCCGATCTGGCCGCCTTGCCGGGCGTGCACGGGCTGACCGACGTCACCGGCTTTGGCCTGGCCGGCCACGCGCTGGAGATGGCGCGCGGCGCGGGCTGCGAAGTGCAGCTCGATTGGGCGTCCGTGCCCTTGCTGCAAGGCGTGCGCGATCTTGCCGGGCGCGGCTGCATCACTGGCGCGTCGGGCCGCAACTGGGGCGGCTACAGCGCCGACGTGCAACTGCCCGCCAACTTTGCGGCCGAGGACCAGGCGCTGCTGACCGATCCGCAGACCAGCGGCGGCTTGCTGGTGTCGTGCGAACCGGCGGCGCTGGACGCCGTGATGGCTGTCTTTCGCCGCCACGGCTTCGAGCAGGCCGCGGTGGTGGGGCGCATGGTGGCGACGGACGGCAGGCCGGGCTTGCGCGTGCTCTGAGCCGCAGCACCGCAGGACACGCGCTGGGTGTGGTTCGCCGCCCTCAGGCGTTGATCACCCAGCCGTCGCGCTGCTGCAGCGCGCCGCCCGCCACCAACTCGGCCACCATCTGCTCGGCAAAGGCCGCCAGGCTGCCGCCGGGTTGGCCCAGGCGGTGCCAGATGTTGGTGCACAGCGCGGACGTGTCCAGCCAGGCCAGCAGCGCCGGCCAGGTGCAGCTTTGCACCTCGAGCAGGTGGTACTTGATCATCACCTTGGCGGCGTGGCGCTCGTGCCGGCGCGGGTCGGCAACAAAGGCCGCCAGGCGCTGGCGCGCAAGCACCAGGGCGCCCGCAAGATCGCTGAACGGCGTGCCGTGACCCGGCAGCGCCCAGCGTGCGGCCAGCGACTCGATGAGATCGAGCGTCCGCGCGACATCGTCGAAGGCCTGCTCGCCGTCGAGCTCCGGAAAGACCACGCCAAAGCCGTTCTCCCACAGCGCGTCGGCGGTGATCACCACACCGTGCTGCGCATCGAAGAGGATCAGCGAGTGCGGATCGTGGCCAGATGCGGCCAGGGCCAGCCAGCGCCGGCCACCGACGTCGACCGATTGCCCCGGCAGCAGCCGATCATCGGCCGTGAAGCGCTCGCAGCGGTGCGCCGCTGCCCGGTAGCCCAGCAACTGCTCGTCCCAGTCCTGCACCGCTTGCCATTGCCCTGGCGGGATGGTGATCGTGCAGCCCAAGGCGCGCTGCAGCGCGGCGTTGCCGCCACAGTGATCCGAGTGCAGATGGGTGTTGACGATGCGCGCCAGCGGCGCGTCGGACAGCGCGTGCCGCACCAGGGCCACGGTCTGCGCCGCGTGCGCGACGTGGCTGCTGTCGACCAGCACGGCCGGCTCGCCATCACCGCCGTGCAGCAGCACGTTGTTGGAAGACAGCCAGCCCCGCTCGAGCACGCTCAGGCCTGTCAGTTCAGCGGGCAGGGGCATTGGGATGGCGTGTCAAATCGGCGTGGAACCATGGATTCTTGCCGATGGCGCTTACCGGCCGACGCAAGCTACCATCTGCGCCTGTCGGGCCTTGCCCCGGGGTGGCGTGTTGCCGCTCGGCGGGCCCGGTGGAATCGGAGCCTTCGATGAAGCTGCTGGTCAAGTTCAACATCATCTTCGTCCTCGTCATGGCGCTGGGAGTGCTCGTCAGCGGCTGGATCAGTCGCGGCATGCTGCGCGAGCAGGCGCGCGAAGAAGTTCTGGCCGGTGGCCGGCTGCTGATGGACCAGGCGCTCGCCGTGCGCGCCTACACGTCCAACGAGATCACCAAGCTGCTGACCGAGCAGAATGCGGTCAGCTTCCTGCCCCAGTCGGTGCCGAGCTATTCGGCCAATACGGTGCTCGACACGGTACGCACCAAGCACCCGGAGTACGGCTACAAGGAAGCTACGCTCAACCCGACCAACCCGCGTGACCGTGCGACGGGTTGGGAAGTCGACATCGTGAACGCCTTTCGCGGCAACGCCGAGCTCAAGGAGTTCGTCGGCCAGCGCGACACGCCCACCGGCCCGTCGCTGTACGTGTCGCGGCCGCTGCGCATCACCAACCCGGCCTGCCTGCAGTGCCACAGCACCGTCGATGCGGCGCCCAAGACCATGATCGCCAAGTACGGCTCGGCCAATGGCTTCGGCTGGCAACTGAACGAGGTCGTCGGTGCGCAGATCGTCTCGGTGCCGATGAACGTGCCGCTGCAACGCGCTGACCAGACTTTCAAGTTTTTCATGGCCGCATTGGTGGGCGTGTTTGTGGTCGTCGGCGGCGTGCTCAACCTCATGATCTGGCTCTTCGTGGTGCGGCCGGTGACGATGCTGTCCGAGCTGGCCAACCGCGTCAGCCAGGGCGACCTGACCGCGCCTGAGTTCAATGTGGGCGGGCGCGATGAGATCGGCGTGCTGGCGGATTCCTTTACCCGCATGCGCACCAGCGTGACGCAGGCGATGAAGATGCTCGAGAACTGATGGAACGGGGCGAGAGCAGGCGATGAGTCAACCCGAGCGCCTGGGCAAGTACCAGATCACCGGTGTGCTGGGTGAAGGCGCGATGGGCGTGGTCTATCGCGGCTTCGACCCCGACATCCGCCGCGTGGTGGCGCTCAAGACCATCCGCCGCCAGTTGGGCGAAGGCGGCCAGACGGCGGCACAAAGCGCAGCGAGATTCCGCAACGAGGCACAGGCCGCGGGCCGCCTGCTGCACCCGGGCATCGTCGGCGTCTACGACTTCGGCGACGACGGCCGCGTGGCCTACATCGCGATGGAGTTCGTCGAGGGCCACACGCTGTCGCAATACCTGTCGCAGCGCGTGCGCTTTACCGAAGCCGACGTGGCCAGCCTGGCCGTGCAGCTGGTCGATGCCTTGGGCCACGCCCACGAGCACGGGGTGTGGCACCGCGACGTCAAGCCGTCCAACGTCATCATGACCAAGAGCGGGCGCATCAAGATCGCCGACTTCGGCATTGCGCGCACCGACAACACCGGCATGACGATGGCCAACAGCGTGCTCGGCACGCCGATGTACATGGCGCCCGAGCAGTTCATGGGCCGCCCTATCGATCACCGCGTCGACCTCTACGGTGCCGGCGTGGTGCTCTACCAGTTGCTGGCCGGCCGCCCGCCCTTCGTGGGCCCGCCCGAGGCCCTGATGTACAAGGTGGTCAACGAGACGCCGCTGCCGCCCTCGGCGGCCGAAGGCGCGCCTCACGGCCCGCGTTTCGACGCCGTGGTGGCCAAGGCACTGGCCAAGGACGCCGACAAGCGATTTGCCAGCGCCGCGGCGTTTCGCGACGCGGTGATTGCGGCGCTGGGCGCGCAACCGCCCTCGTCGGTATCGCAAGACGCCGTGTACGCACTGCCCATGCCCTCGGATTACGCACCCACCGAGCGCATCAAGCCACTGCCCACGCTGGGCGGCGCACCCACCAACACCAACACCAACACGTCGATGCCGACGAACTGGGACCCTGCCGTGCTGGCGCAGGTCGAGGCCAGTCTGGCGCGCCATGTCGGTCCGCTGGCGGCGGTGCTGGTGCGGCGCGCGGCGCGCGAGTGCCTGGACCTGCCGCAACTGCAAGCCCGGCTGGCCGAGCAGATCACCAACGAGACCGCGCGTGACACTTTTCTGGGCCGCGCCACGCGCCCTGGCGGCACGGGCACCGGCACCGGCGGGTCGCGCAGCGGGGCGACCACCAATGTCGGCCCGATGAGCATCTTTGGCGCGTCGTCGCTGACCTCGTCGGTGCCGTCGACCGGGATGTCCACCGGCATCGCCAACAGCGCGCCCGTGTCCGACGCCTGGATCGAGCAGGCGCAACGACTGCTGTCGACGCAACTCGGGCCGATCGCCCGTGTGGTGATCAAGCGCGCCACCGACCGCACGCGCATGCACGACGCACTGGTGGCACTGCTGCTTGAAGCTGCGCCCGAAGGCGCGCGCGCCAAGCTGCGCGACGATCTGGCGCGGCTCGGCTGAACCACCCACGAAAGCTGGCGACAAGCGGCCTGGCAGCCGCCCCGCCAGCTATTTCCGCGTGTTGTCCAGCGACGGCGGTGGCGTGTAGCCCAGCTCGCGCGCCCGCGTCTCGAACTGCGACGCCAACAGCGGCAGCTCGATGCGGCGGTAGTGCAGCGCCAGCTCGTAGCTCGCGATACCGTTGCCCAGCGCCGCGGCGTACTGCAGCCAGCCCTCGTAGCGGCCGTTGTCGGCACGCACGGTGTCGCGCCGGTAGATGCGGCCCAGGCGGGCTGCCGCGTCCTTGTCGCCGCGCGCCGCCTTCACCAGATCAGACTGCTGCTCGGGCGGGCTGTCGGGCGGCAGTCCAAAGGCGCTGCGGAACAGCCGCACGTCGTTGCGACGCAGGATCTGCGCCGCCTCGGCCGCGCCCTCGCGTGCCACCTGCGCGCTGCCGGCCAGCGCACTCCTGGGGTGCTTGTCCAGGTACTCGTTGGCCAGCCTGGCCACTTCGGGCGGCCACAGCGCGGCCTCCAGTCGCGCAAAGTCCTGCGCGGCAAGGCGTCGCTCGGCGTTGGCTGCGGCAGTCGCGGCCATGTTCGCTTCGGTCGTGGCGATGGCGGCAGCCTCGGCCAGTGCTGCCGCCGAGGGGCGCGGCGCCAGGCGGCGGCGCACCTGCGTGTTCTCGGCGATGAAGGGGTACTGCGCAAACTGCCGCAGCAGCGGCACGGGGTGGTTGAGCATGGTGTTCTGCACGTCGTACTTGACGAGCCGGAAGGCATCCGAGAACGAGATCTCGTCCGACGCGCTCTCGAAAACCTTGACCAGCGACGCGGTATAGAAGGTGTTGCGCGTGTCGTCGGCGGGTGCAATGGCCGGCTTGCCAGCGCCGGTGGCAAAGGCGATCAGGCAGCCTGGCGGCGCTTCGACCTGGTTCAGGCCATCGCTGCGTGCGACATCGCGCAGTGATGTCCGGCAGGCGTCGATGATGGCGATCGTCAGCCCCAGCGGCCGCACGGGAAGCTGCCCGATCACGCCGGCGGTGAGCGTGAGACTGGCGCGGGCCAGGTTGTCCGGGCGCGCCTTGGGGCTGAAGCGCGCCGAGACCAGCAGGTTCTCGGCATCGACCTGTGCGCCGTGGCCCGAGAAGTAAAACAGCACGGTGGCGTCGGGTGGCGCGGCGCGCACCTTGGCGCTGAAGGCTTCGACCGCCGCCTTGGCCTGGGCCAGGTCGAGGTCGAGTCCGTCGCTGACGGTGAAGCCGCGCTTTTCGAGCACGGCGCGCAGGTCGCGCACGTTCTTGTGGATGGGCGGCAGGTCCTCGCCCTCGGGGTAGTCGCGGTTGCCGATCAGCAGTGCCAGGCGCGGCGGCTCTGCAGCTTCGGCCGCAGGCGCCGTCTGGGCTTGCGCCACGCCGCTGATGGCCAGCGCTGACAGGCCGGATACGCCTGACAAGCCGACCCACGCGCCCGTGCCCTGGAGCAGGCGCCTGCGGCCCGCTTGGTGCTCGGCGCCCGGTGAGGTATTGCGATGCGGCTTTCTCATGCGGACTCCGCGCTGCGGCAGGTGGGCTGGATCATTTGGATGGGGCCTCGCAGCTCAAGGCGCTGGAAGCCGGCGGGCAAGATTGCGGGCCGCGGATGCCTTCGCCGCCCTGCGTGGCCGGGCGGCCGGGGCCGACTTCGGCGATGACACCGGAGCGCAGCCGCACGGCCACGTTCTCGGTGCGGATGGCCTCTTCGAAGCGCTCTTTGCGGGCGCCTTCCGAGACCGAGACCGTGGCCGAAATCGAGTTCTCGACCTGCGGTGTCACCGGCAGCAGGCCGTTGTAGAACACCGGTACTTCGGTCTGCACGCCGGCGCCGTCAAAGAAGAAGCGGTAGCCGCTGCCACTGACCTGCGGGCCGGTCAGCAGCACCGAGGTGCTGCCCTTGGCGCCACCGCGTGGCAGCACGGTCACGTAGCCGGCATCCAGCGGCAGCACCCGGTTACCCAGCGAGCGGCTGCCGACGTCGATGCGGATCTCGCCGCCGCCCTTCACCCCGTAGGGCGCGGCGTCCAGGAACGAGGCCTGCGTCAGCTCGAGCAGCAAGCCCGGCAGCGAGGTCTCGGTGCCTACGGTGTTGTCGTACGGCAGCCGCGCAGTGATGCGGCTGGTGGTGCCCACGGTGGCCAGCCGGTCGGCCAGCATGTAGACCACGTCGGCCTCGATGCCCGCGCCGCCGACGTTGACCGTCGCGCCTGCGACCTTGACCCGGCCCTGCACGGCGTAGGGCAGTGGTGGACCGGCGTTGAAGCTGGCCGTCACCGGGTTGTTTGACCACGCGGTGCCGAAGGCCGGGCCGCTGAGCACTTCGACACTGCCCAGGAAGCTGTTGGCGTCGGTGCCCAGGTTGACCGAGGCGCCGCGCGTGGCGTGCACCTTCAGCCCGGCGCCGGCCGTCACCAAGATGATGGGCGCAGCGCCACCGCCGACGGCAGGCGACTGTTTGACGGCATCGGCCGCCAGCGAAATCTGCACGTCCAGCGAGCGCTTGTTGAGGATGTCCGGGCCAGGCGCAGTGGGCGTGGCCGGTGCCGATGACACCAGCTCGAGCGTGCCACCGTTGACGGTGACCGCCTTGTCCAGCGTGATGACGCCGCCATCGACGCGGCCGCCGTTGGCCACCGTGATGGTGCCCAAGACCAGATCGCGCAGCTCGCTGCCGTTGCGGCCGCTGGACAGCGCGAAACGGTCGCGGGTGTTGACTGCGACGCTGGCACCCCAGATGTTGCCGTCGCTGACGGCGTTGATGTTGGTCGCGCTCAAGGCCACGGCCGCGCCGCCAGGCACGGTGACGGGCCCGCGCAGCAACAAGTCGCCGCTGGCCGTGAGGTTGCCCGACAGGGCCACCGGGCCGTCGGCGTCGATCGACAACACCGTTTCGGCGCCACCCAGTGTCAACCGGCCGGCGGCCGCCACCGTGACGGCGCTGCCGTCGGGCAGGTTCTCGTTGCCGGCGGTGCGCAGCTCGCCGCTGGTCACCAGGGTGCGGCCGCTGTAGGTCTTGTTGCCGCCGGACAGTGTGAGGCGCCCGGCGCCCGTGCCCTTCTGTTCGAGGTTGCCGGTGCCGCTGATCGGCGCGGCAAAGATGACGTCGTCGCTGCGCGCGCTGCGCAGCGTGCCGGCCACCGAGAAGCTGGAGCTTGCGACGCTGCCGCCGGTGGCGTCATTGCCCACCTGCAACACGCCGGCCTGGATCGTTGTCGCGCCGGTGTAGCTGTTGGCGCCGCTGAGGGTGAAGGTGCTGGTGCCCTGCTTGACGAGGCTGCCGCTGCCGCCGATGTCGCCGCCGAAGTTGCTGTTGCCACCCACGCCGGTGTTGAGGGTGAAGGTGGCCAGGCCGACCGTGCCGCTGCCGCTCAAGGAGCCGATGGTCTGGTCGCCCAGCAGGGCCAGCGTGGCGCCCGCGGCGACGTTGACGGCCGACGGCCCGATCAGCCGGTTGGCGCTGGCCAGGGTCAGCGTGCCGGTGTTCACCGTCACGGTATCGGCCGCTGCCGTGCCGGTCAGGTTGCTGGCCAAGGTGGATGTGAGGGCACCGGCGCCGAGGTTGGCGTTGACGGTGCCGCCATTCACCGCGTAGGTCGCAGCGGTCAGCGTGCCGCTGCCGCCCAAAGTGCCGGCCAGGGTGAGCGAGCCGAGCGTGTCGTTGCCGGTGAGTGCCAAGGTCGCGCCGGTGTCCACGGTGAGGGCGGCCGCATCGGCCAATCGATCGGCACTGGCCAGCGTCAGCGTGCCGCCATTGACGACCACGGTGCCAGCGTTGGAGGTGCCGGCCAGGGTGGTCGCGCCGGTGGACGACAAGGCACCTGCGCCGAGGTTGGCTACTGAACTGCCGCCAATCAGTGCGTAGGTGCTGGCCGTGAGCGTGCCCGCGCCGCCCAGCGTGCCAGCCAGTGCCAGCGTGCCGACGGTGTCATTGCCGGCCAGCGTCATCAAGGCACCCGTGGCGACGGTGACAGCGGCCGTATCGGCCAGCCGATTGGCGCTGGCCAGCGCCAGCGTGCCGGCGTTGACGTTGAGCGCGGCCGAGGCCAGCGTGCCCGAGACCGTAAGCGTGCCGCCGTCGACCCGTGTGCTGCCGGTGTAGCTGTTGGCGCCCGAGACCGTGAAGCTGCTCGCGCCCTGCTTGGTGATGCCGCCCGTGCCGGCCAGCACGCCAGAGAACGTGCTGCCGCCACCGATGCCGGTGGACAGCGTGAAGCCGGAGAGCCCCACCGTGCCGGATCCGCCCAGCGAACCCAGCGTCTCGTTGCCGCCCAGCGCCAGCGTGGCGCCGGTGGCCACGGTGCTGATCGGCGCGGCGCTGAAGCGATCAGCCGCGCCAAGCGTCAGCGTGCCGCCCGTGATGTCGACGGTGCCTGCGGCGCTGCGGTTGTTGATGCGGCTGGCCCCGGCGCTGGTGAGCGCGCCGGTGCCCAGGTCGAGATTGGCCAGGCCGTCGCTGAGTGCGTAGGTGCTGGCCGTCAAGGTGCCCGAGCCGGAAACCGTGCCGGTCAGCGCCAGGCTGCCCACGGTGTCGTTGCCGGTCAGCGCCAGCGTGGCGCCACTGGCCACCGTGACGGCGGCGGTGTCGGCCAGGCGGTTGGCGGCAGCCAGCGTCAAGGTGCCGCTGCTCACGCCCACCGTGCCGGCAGCCGAAGTGCCGGCCAGCGTGCTGGTGCCGGTGGAGGTCAGCGCACCCGCGCCCAGGTTGGCGTTGGCCGTGCCGTTGCTCAGCGCGTAGGTGGACGCGGTCAAGGTGCCGGTGCCCGAGACCGTGCCGGTCAGCGCCAGGCTGCCCACGGTGTCGTCGCCCGCAATCGTCAGCGTGGCGCCTGCGGCCACCGTCACGGCCGAGGCATCGGGCAGCACATTGGCGCCCCCGGCGGCCAGCGTGCCGGTGGCCACGGTGGTGGTGCCGGTGTAGACGTTGGCGCCGCCCAGCGTGAAGCTGCTGGCGCCCTGCTTGAGGAGATTGCCGCTGCCCGACAGCACGCCGCCGAAGCTGCTGTTGCCGCCGGTGCCTGTGGTCAGCGTGAAGGTGGACAGGCCCACCGCGCCGGTGCCAGCCAGCGTGCCGATGCTCTGGTCGCCGGCCATCGCCAGCGTCGCGCCACTGCTGACCGTGACGGCCGGCAGTGAGATCAATCGATCGGCACTGGCCAGCGTCAGCGTGCCGCCGTTGACGGCCACGGTGGACGCGGCCGAGGTGCCGGCCAGGGTGCTCGCGCCAATGGACGACAGGGCGCCCGCGCCGAGGTTGGCTTTGGCGTTGGGCGTGCCGCCATTCAAGGCGTAGTTCGCGGCCGTGATGGTGCCCGCGCCGCACAGCGTGCCAGCCAGTGCCAGGGTGCCGACGGTGTCATTGCCGGCCAGCGTCATCACAGCCCCCGTGGCGACGGTGACGGCCGCCGTATCGGCCAGCCGATTGGCGCTGGCCAGCGCCAGCGTGCCGGCGTTGACGTTGAGCGCGGCCGAGGCCAGCGTGCCCGAGACCGTAAGCAGGCCGCCGTCGACCCGTGTGCTGCCGGTGTAGCTGTTGGCGCCCGAGACCGTGAAGCT
>JANPMR010000556.1:0-2581 GCA_031427055.1 Rubrivivax sp. | reverse complement strand
GCCTGGAAGTCGATCGCTGCCGGCACCGCCAGGTAGGCCGACACATCGCGCGTGCCCTGCCACTGCAGCCGGCGCTCGAGCACCGTGCTGCCGGTGTAGGCGTCGAAGCCGGTGTGGCCGCCCAGGCCATCGGCGACGTAGCCCCAGCTGATGACCGTGGCGTCGATCTGTGTCTGCCGTTCGGGCCGCGCGTGCAGGAAGCCCGCGCCCTTGGGCGCACACATCCACTTGTGGCAGTTGCCGGTGTAGAAGTCGGCGCCCAGGGCGTCCAGGTTCAGCGCGATCTGCCCCGGCGCGTGGGCGCCGTCGACCACCGTGACGATGCCGCGCTCGCGTGCCGCAGCGCACAGCGCAGCCAGCGGAAAGATCAGCGCCGTGGTGCTGGGGATGTGGCTGACGAAGATGACACGCGTCTGGGGTGTTGCGGCGGCGAGCATGCGATCGGCGAAGCCGCCAGCGTCGAAGGGCAGCGGGATCTCGACCCGGCGGTAGACCGCGCCGCTGGCCTTGCATGCGTGCATCCACGTCGCGTCGCAGGCACCGTACTCCTGGTCGGTGGCCAGGATCTCGTCACCCGGCTGCAACGCCAGCGAGCGCGCCACGATGTTGACGCCGGTGGTGGCGTTGGGCACGAAGGCCAGATCGTCGGTGCGCGCGCCCAGGTAGGCCGCCAGCCGTTCGCGCGCCGCGCGCAGCAGGCCGCCCGATCGCCGGCCCATGAACTCGACCGGGTTGCGCTCCATTGCGCGCTGCCAGCCTTGCCAGGCGTCGAACACCTCGCGCGGGCAGGCGCCGAAGCTGCCGTGGTTGAGAAAGACGATGTCGGGGTCGAGCAGGAAGGCGTCGCGCATGGTGGGCGCCATCATCGCATCGGCCGCGGCGCGAAAGAACTCGTCAGACGGCGTCCAGCTCGGCCTGCAGCGGCTCGGCCCAGTCGTCCAGATCGTCTTGCGACAGTTGCAGCCACTCCAGCGCGCGTGCCGAGTGCTGCGTCCAATCGCTCTCCACCGCCAGGCCCTCGCGGCGGCGCATCAGGTGCTCGGCCAGCAGGCCGGCGGCGACCAGGGTGTGCACTTCGGGCTCGGTGCCGGCCTCGCCAATCGAGGCCAGATCGTGGTGCATGCGGAGGGCTGCCACCACCGTGGGCGCCAGGCGCCAGGTGCGCGCCACGAGCGCGCCCACCACGGCATGGTCGGTGCGGTGGTTGGCGTTTTCGGTGGCGATGAACGAGCGGTCGATGCGCGCGTGGGCCTCGACCATCGTGCCGGCGTAGCCCTTCACGCTTTGCAGCAGCACGGGCATGCCAACGTGGCAGAACAGGCCGTACACATGCGCCAGATCGGGCGACAGGCCGGGCAGGCGGCGGGCGATGAAGTGCATGGCCGCGGCACGCAGCGCCGAGCGCTCCCAGAAGCGGCGCAGCTGCGGGTGGTCCACCGGCACCGCGTTGCGCAGCAAGAAGCCGGTGATCAGAGCGGCCGTTTCGTTCAGGCCCAGGCGGTTCATGGCCTGGCCGACGGCGGTGACCGGCTGGCCCACCGCGTGCAGCGGGCTGTTGGCGTTGCGCAGCAGCGTGGCCGACATCGCCACGTCGCTGCCGGCGATGCGCGCCACATCCGTCAGGTCGGGCTCGGCCTGCGCCATCGCCTCTTGCATCTGCACCAGCAGGGCCGGGCAGGGCGGGATCTCGATCTTGCGCAACTCGCCCTTCTTGCGCGAGAGGTCGAGTTCCTGGGCAACGCGCTGGGCGCAAGTGAGAGCGGTGTGGGGTTCAGTCATGGACGGGGCTGCCGGTGATCTGACGGACTATCGGCGCGATGGGGCTGCGCTTGAGGCCTGTCGAACCGCCGCCGCATCGGCACCGCGCGGCGCGTTGGTCAGCGCCCGCCAATGCCCAGCAGCTCGACCTCGAAGTGCAGCAGCGCGCCCGCCGGGATGTCGCCCACGCCGCGGTCACCGTAGGCGATGGCGGCCGGGCAGGTCAGGCGCGCCTTGCCGCCCACCTTCATGCGCTGCACGCCTTCGGTCCAGCACTTGATGACGCGGTTGAGCGGAAAGCTCGCCGGCTCGCCGCGCTTGTACGAGCTGTCGAACTCGCCGCCGTTGGGGAAGGTGCCGCGGTAATGGACGCTCACCGTGTCGGTGGCCGTTGGCGACGGGCCGCTGCCGTCCTTGATCGACCGGTACACCAGGCCGCTGTCGGTGACGATGGCGCCTTTCTCGGCCTTGGCGCGCGCCAGGGCCTCGGCCGCGGCGGCGTTCTGGGCCAGGGCGCCGGCGGGCAGCAGCGCGGTGAAGGTGAGGGCGACGGCCAAGGCGGCCAGGTTGGCGTGGGGGCGGAATGCGAAGTTCACAGGCAAAGGCTCCGGGTGGTGATGGGGGTGACGGTCATCGAAACGACCTGCGCGCGGTGTCTCAGGCGGTCCAGCCGTCGCGCAGCGGGGTGATGCGGTTGAACACCGGCTGGCCCGGTGTGTGCTCGACGCGATCGGCGACGAAGTAGCCCAGACGTTCGAACTGCCAGCGCTGCTCGCGCTCGGCGCTGGCCAGGCCGGGTTCGACAAAGGCCTGCACGCGCTGC
>JANPMR010000555.1:0-10858 GCA_031427055.1 Rubrivivax sp. | reverse complement strand
GCCGGGTCCTGCGCCCCGCGCAGGTAGTGCAGCAGGTCGGCCAGCGTGGCGATGGCGCTGACGCGCAGCTTGAGCTCGCGGCTCACGTACTGCACCGCGCTGTAGGGCATGTCCTGACCGGCTTCGGTGGCGCGCTCCTGGCGGTCGAGTGCGATGGCCACGGCGTGCGGCTGCGCGCCCGCAGAAAGGATCATGGCGATAGCCTCGCGCACCGAAGTGCCGGCGGAAATGACGTCGTCGATGATGAGCACGCGGCCGGACGGCGGTGCGCCCACCAGCGTGCCGCCTTCGCCGTGGTCCTTGGCTTCCTTGCGGTTGTAGGCAAAGGGCAGGTTGTGGCCGCGCCGCGCGAGCTCGACCGCCACGGCCGAGGCCAGCGTGATGCCCTTGTAGGCCGGGCCGAAGAGCATGTCGAAGCCGAGGTCGTCGCCATTGGCTTCGGCCAGCAGGCGGCGTGCATAGAATTCCGCCAGGCGGCCCAGACGCGCGCCGTCACAGAACAGCCCGGCATTGAAGAAGTAGGGCGACAGCCGCCCGGCCTTGGTGGTGAACTCGCCAAAGCGCAGCACGCCGGCATCAACCGCAAACGCAACGAACTCCTGCGCCAGTTGGGGGTCGGGTGCGTCGCTCATCTCGAAAAGGGGTCCAAATGGCTTTCCGGCTTGTCACGCTCAACCTCAATGGCATCCGGTCGGCAGCCACCAAGGGCTTTGTCGAATGGGCGGCGGGGACGGGAGCGGATTGTATGGGCGTGCAAGAGGTCAAGGCGCAGGCGGAGGACGTGGCCGGCCGCCTCGACCACGTGGCCGGGCTGCAGGGACACTTCCATTTTGCCCAGAAGAAGGGCTATTCGGGTGTCGGGGTGTACGCCAAGACGACGCCCAGCGACGTCATCATCGGTTTCGGCAGCAAGGAGTTCGATGCCGAGGGCCGCTGGGTCGAGACCCGCTTCGACAAGCCCGGGCGCAAGCTCAGCATCATCAGCTGCTACTTCCCCAGCGGCTCCAGCAGCGAGGAGCGCCAGGCCGCCAAGTTCCGCTTCCTGGCGAAGATGTACCCGCATCTGGTCAAGCTCAAGGCCGAGCGCGACTTCATCCTGGTGGCCGACGTCAACATCGCGCACAAGGAAATCGACCTGCGCAACTGGAAGAGCAACCAGAAGAACAGCGGCTTCACGCCCGAAGAGCGCGCCTGGATGACCAAGCTGCTGGACAAGGCCGGCCTGGTGGACGTCTTCCGCACCCTCAACCCCAACCCCGACCAGTACACCTGGTGGAGCGCGCGAGGCCAGGCCTGGGCCAAGAACGTGGGTTGGCGGCTGGACTACCACTTGGCGACTCCAGGCATTGCCGCGCTCGCCAGACGGGAGCACATCTATCTGGACCAGCGCTTCTCGGACCACGCGCCACTGACTATCGACTACGACTTCAAGCTCTGAAGGCCTGAGCCCGTCGATTCGACGACGGGCTTGCCCCTGGCCGCTACCAGACCAGCGGCGGCAGCTCGCGGAAGACGCGGCGCGTGCCCTCGATCCACTGCCGCGTGAGCGCATCGAAGTAGGGGTCGCCGTCGTCGAAGCGGCGCTGCATGGTGACGAGCAGGCTGTCGCGGGCGTAGCACAGCAGGTCGATGGGCATGCCCACCGAGAGCTTGCTCAGCATCGTCGAGTCGTAGGACACCAGCACGCACTTGGTGGCGTCCTCGAGCGTGGCGCTGGAGCTCACCGCGAGGTCGAGGATGGGCTTGCCGTACTTGGCCTCACCGGTCTGCAGGAAGCTGGTGTCGGTGCCGGCCTCGATGAAGTTGCCCTCGGCGTAGAGCCGGAACAGGCGCATGTCCTCGCCGGCGATCTGGCCGCCGAGGATGAAGGAGGCGTTGAACTTCAGCCCGCCGGCTTCCATGAAGGGGCCGTCGCGGCGCTCGATGTCGCGCATCGCGTCCGACACCAGGTTGGCGACGTCGAACATCGAGTCGACGTTGAGCACATGCTGCGGCTCGGTGGCGGCGCGCCGCCGCAGCAGGTTGATCACCGCCTGCGTGGCGGCCAGCCCGCCCGAACTGAGCAGCACGATGACGCGGTCGCCCGGGCGGTCGAAGACCGTCATCTTGCAGAACCTGGCGTAGTTGTCGACGCCGGAGTGGGTGCGCGAGTCGCTGGCGAAGATCAGGCCCTCGTCGAGCTTGACCCCCACGCAGTAGGTCACGGCGCGGCCACTTCGTCGGTCCAGACCTTGAAGCGCTGCAGGGTGTTGGGGCCGAAGGTGCTGGCCAGTGCCACGTCGCAGGCGTCGCGGCCGCGCGCCACCAGCACGCGGCCGATGCGCGGCACGTTGTTGCGGGCGTCGAAGGTGTGCCAGCGGTCGCCCAGCCAGACCTCGAACCAGGCCGCGAAGTCCATCGGGCCGTAGGGCGGGGCGGTGCCCATGTCGCCCAGGTAGCCGGTGCAGTAGCGCGCCGGGATGTTCATGCAGCGGCACAGCGTGATCGCCAGGTGGGCATAGTCGCGGCAGACGCCGACGCCTTCGTTGTAGGCCTCCCAGGCGGTGCGCGTGCGGCGCGCGTCGGCATACGCGAAGCGGATGCGCCGGTGCACGAAGTCGCAGATCGCCTGCACCCGCGCCCAGCCTGTGGGCCCGGCGCCGAACAGCTGCCAGGCGGTCTGGGACAGCAGGTCGGTCTCGCAGTAGCGGCTGCCGAGCAGGTAGACCAGGGTCTCTTCAGGCAGGTGTTCGACCGGCACCTGCGTGGCCCCGGGCGCGAGCACGTCGGGCGCTCCGCTGTCGCGCACCACGGCATCGGTGCTGATGACGAAGCGGCCGGCCGGCGCCACGATGCGGCTGCACCAGTTGCCGAAGAGGTCGCGATACGCCGTCACCGGCACGGCTGGGCTGGTGAGCAGGTGATCGGGCCGCACCAGGTCCGAGGCGCGCGAGTAGTGGATGCTCAGCGCCAGGATCATCGGCGTCGGGCCGGGGCAATGCACCTCCATCTCGAAGCCGACGCGGATCAGCATGGCAGCCTGCGGGGCGGGGGCCGGTGGTGACTTGACGTGTGCGTTGTGGGATGAATGCGAATCTCCTGTTGGGTGCGCTCAATGCGTGGGCGGGGCAACCCATCGGGCGCAGCATGCCAGTGTCGAGCGTCGCCGACATCGCGTCGCCGGTCTGTGCACTGGCGGACAGTGCTGCACCTTTCCGGGGCTGAACGCCAGCGCGGAATCGGGCCTTACCCGGGGTTCGGATGCCCCCCGACGCGGGGGGCGAAGCGCTGGCGCGCGGACTTTAGGCTCGCCACATCCTGGGATGCCCCAGGGCCCACGCTGGAGCATTGCATGTCCTTCGACGATTTCCGTATGGCCGCCGCGCCGGCCGCCGCCACGCAACTGCTGCCGCAGAACCTGGCCAAGCTGATCAAGGGCGCCGACGTCATGGTCTCGGGCCATGTCAAGAGCGTCACCGACGGCATCGATGCGCGCGGCGTGCCCTATACCGAGGTGACGATCGCCGTGGCCTCGTCGGCCAAGAAGAAGCTGGCGCGCCAGAGCGACTTCAAGTTCCGCCAGTTCGGCCTGCTCAAGCCGCGGCGCATGGCCGACGGGCGCAGCTTCCTGGGCATGGCGCCGCAGGGTTTTGCGCAGTGGCGCAAGGATGAGCAGGTGATTGCCTTCATGTACAAGCCGGCCGCCAAGACCGGCCTGCGCACGACCGTGGGCCTGGCCCAGGGCAAGTTCACCACCGCGGGCGGGCGCACCACCAACGCGCAGCTCAACCAGTCGCTGTTTGCGGGCGTGCAGATCAACCCGGGCGTGCTGACCCCGGCCGAGGCCGAACTGATACGGCGCCCCGGCGGGCCGGTGGATGCCCACGCGCTGCTGTCGCTGGTGCACCGCGCGGTGGCCGGCCAACGGATCGAAAAGGGAGTGATGCGCTGATGAACACGCTACGTCTGCTGCTGGCCGCAGCGCTGCTCGGCATCAGCCTGGCGGTGCAGTCCGCCGGCATCCTCTACACCAACGACAAGCCCGGCAACCCGCAGCCGCTGCGCTGGAACACCGCCGTCTCGATCCCGGTGTACACCGACCTGGGCGTCTTCAGCTACGACACCGACGGCCGCACGCCCTACGCCGGCATCAACGTCATCGCGCGCAATGTGGCCGACCCGCTGCGCGACGCCGTCTCGGCGAAGAGCGGCGACCGCCGCGTCGCCATCGGCCGCGCCGGATCCTTCGGGCTGGGCATCTTCGACGGCGTGATGTGGGTCGACGGCCTGGGCTGGCTGCGGCTGGCCAGCAGCGGCCCAGTCCTGCGCCAGGTCCGCCACCATGGCGGCCGGTGGCTTCCAGTCGGCGACATGGCGCCCTTGCTCCAGTGCCCGTTCGGCGTAGTGGGCGGCCGGTGTCGGCGCGCTCGCGTCCGCCAGGGCCGGCAGGCAATGGCGGCGGTGGATGGTGGCCAGCGCCTGGCTGACGCTGATGTGCAGCACCGACATCGCCTGCTGCTCGATCAGGGCCTCGCCCTCGCGCAGCACCACGCCCATCTCGACGCAGGCGTTGGCGCGGCTGATGCCGCAGGGCACGGCTTGCAGCGCGGCCATGGCGCTCACCAGCACCCAGCGCGCTTCGTCCAGGCGGCCCTGCGCGCGCAGGAAGCCGCCGAGCTGCGTGCCGCTGGTGCCGACGAGGGTGGGCCAGGCCGTCCGCCGCGCCACCGAACGCGTCAGCGCCAGGCGAAATGCCAAGGCCTGCTCTGGCGGTGCCGTCGGGCGGCGGCCCAACAGCAGCGCCGCCTCGTCGGCCAGCGCCAGCGCGCGCGGGCTGTTGCGCTGGCGCAAGTGCCAGGCCAGCTCGACCAGGGCCTGCAGCCGCGGCCAGCCGTCAGACGGCGCCAGCTCGGCCTCCAGGGCCGCCAGTCGGGGCGCCGTCGTGTAAAGCGCCATCGGGCAAATTCTAGGCAGTCACCGTCCTACACTGGCGGCCCGCCGCTCCAAGCCGGCCACCGAAGGAGATCGCGATGATCGGTTACGCAACCCTTGGCGCCACCGACGCCGGCCCGGCCGGCCCGCGTGGCGAAGGTTTTTACGCCGGCTACTTCCGCGATCTGGACGGCAACAAGCTCAACGTGTTCTGCATGCCCGGCGCCGTGGCGGCCTGACGCGAGCCCGCCAATGGACCGCATCCACACGTCCGATGGCCTGACGCTGCACCTGCGCCACTGGCCGCTTGCCGGTGTCGCCCGCGGCACGGTGCAAGTCGTGCACGGCCTGGGCGAGCACCTGGGACGCTACGAGGGCGTGGCCGCCACGCTCAACGCCGCTGGCTGGCGCGTGGTGGGTCACGATCTGCGCGGCCACGGCCGCAGTGGCGGGCCGCGCGGCGGCATCCCCGACAGCGCGGCCCTGCTCACTGACGTGGCCGCGGTACTGGACGCCACGCGTGAAGGCGGCCGACACGTGCTGCTCGGCCACAGCCTGGGCGGCCTGATCGCCGCGCGCTTCGTGGCCGAGGCGCTGCAGGCGCCGGCACCCTGGTCGCGCCCGGTCGACGGCCTGGTGCTGTCATCGCCCGCGCTCGACCCCGGCATGAGCGCGTTCCAGAAGTTGCTGCTGGCCGTGGCCGCACCCCTGGCGCCGGGCCTGGCACTGGGCAACGGCCTGCAGCCGGCGTGGATCTGCCGCGACCCCGAGGTCGTGCGCCGCTACGTCGAAGACCCGCTGGTGCACGACCGCGTCACGCCGCGCCTGGTGCGTTTCATCGTCGACGCTGGGGCGTTGGTGCGCCAGCGCGCGGCCAACTGGACCACGCCGACCCTGCTGCTGTGGGCCGGCGCCGACCGCTGCGTGGCGCCGGCCGGCAGCGCCGCCTTTGCCGCCGCCGCGCCGGCCGCGGTGGTCACGGCGCAAGTCTTCCCGTCGCTTTACCATGAGATCTTCAACGAGCCCGAGCGCCTTGATCCGCTGGCTCACCTGACCCGCTGGCTCGACAAGTTTTCGCAGGAGATCCGCCCATGAATGCCCCCATCCGCCCCGCCGAGATTGCCGCCCTGGCCGCCTTGGCCAAGTACAGCGACACCGCCTGGGACGAGCGCATCGTGCCCGCGCTCACCGAGTACATCGCGGTGCCGGCCAAGAGCCCGATGTTCGACGCCGCCTGGGCCGAGCACGGCCTGCTCGACCGCGTCGTGCGCGACGCCGCGGCCTGGGTCGAAGGCCGCAAGGTCGCCGGATTGACGCTCGAGGTGCTGCGCATCGAAGGCCGCACGCCGGTGATCTTCTTCGACATCCCGGCAACGTCCGGGCGCCGGGCCGCCCCAAGCCCGGACGCGCCCCCTCGGGGGGCAGGCGCCGCAGGCGCCGTGGGGGCTGGCATTCAGCCGGGCAGCACCGACACCGTGCTGATGTACGGTCACCTCGACAAGCAGCCCGAATTCAACGGCTGGCGCAAGGATCTCGGCCCCTGGACGCCCAAGTACGAGAACGGCCTGCTCTACGGCCGCGGCGGCGCCGACGACGGCTACGCGGTCTACGCCGCCATCACCGCGATCGAGGCGCTGGACCAGCAGGGCATCGCGCGGCCGCGCGTCGTCGGCCTCATCGAGGCCTGTGAAGAATCCGGCAGCCCCGACCTGCCGGCCTACATCGAAGCCCTCAAGACCCGCCTGGGCAACGTCGGCCTGGTGGTGTGCCTGGACAGCGGCGCCGGCAACTACGACCAGCTCTGGCTGACCACCAGCCTGCGCGGCATGGTCAGCGGCGTGCTCAAGGTCGAGGTGCTGACCGAAGGCGTGCATTCGGGCGACGCCAGCGGCCTGGTGCCGAGCAGCTTTCGCATCCTGCGCCAGGTGCTCGACCGGCTGGAGGACAGCAAGACCGGCCACCTGCTGCCCGAGAGCTTTCACTGCGCCATCCCGCCCGGCCGCGTGGCACAGGCCGCGGCCACGGCGGCGATCATCAAGGACGAAGTCTGGAAGCGCTTCCCGTGGGCCTGCGGCGCCGATGGCGCGCCCACCATCCCCACCACCACCGACCCCGTGCAGGCGCTGCTCAACCGCACCTGGCGGCCCACCCTCAGCGTCACCGGCGTCGACGGCTTTCCCGACCTGGGCAACGCTGGCAACGTGTTGCGGCCCTACACCGCCTTCAAGCTCAGCCTGCGCCTGCCGCCGCTGGTGGACGGCAACGAGGCCAGTCTGCGGCTGAAGCAATTGCTCGAAGACAACGCGCCCTACAACGCCCGGGTGACGTTTCACGCCGACGGCCGCGCCGGCGCCCTGGGCGCCACCGGCTGGGACGCGCCCGACCTGGCACCCTGGCTGCACGGCGCGCTGGACGCCGCGTCCAACACGCACTTCGGCGCGCCGGTGGGCTTCATCGGCCAGGGCGGCACGATCCCGCTCATGAGCATGCTGGGCAAGGGCTTCCCCAAGGCGCAGATGATGGTCTGCGGCGTGCTGGGCCCCAAGAGCAACGCCCACGGCCCGAACGAGTTTCTGCACGTGCCCTACGGCAAGAAGCTGACCGCGGCAGTGGCACAGGTGATCGCCGCCTGCCCCTGAGTCGAGGGCCAGGGCCTCAGGACAGGCGCCCGGCCGGCAAGGCGGGCGGGAACTGCGCCAGGCGCCGCCAGCGCCAGCTCAGCAGGCCGGCAGTGAGCAAGATCAGCCCCACGGCCCAGGGCAGCAGCGCGTCTGCTTGTCTGCTCAGCACAAACAAGGACAGGCCGCCCGCGGCCATGCACAGCAGGATGGGCGCGAAGGTCGTCGCCGGGCGCGCGGCGCGAAGGCGCGAGACGTCGCACCACAGCCAGGCGCTCATCGGCAGGGCCATCGCGACGAAGGCCACGAAGGGCAGGCCCTGCCCCGCCCAGACCATGGTCACGCCCGCGGGCAGCAGCGCCGCCCAGACCGCCAGGCAGTGCCGCATCAGCCGCCAGGCCACGGCGCGGTTCAGGGCGGCGCCTTGTGGCATGCCGGGCACCAGTCGCAACAAGGCCTGTTCACGGCGCGACATCCACAGCGCCCCCGGCAGGCTCACCAGGCCGGACAGGGCCATGCTGGTCAGGCCGATGGCGAGGCCGGCACGGCCGTTATCGAGCATCAGTCGCGCGCTCAGGCCGGTGAGGCCGGTGACGAACACAAAGCACAGCGCCAGCACCATCTGCACCATCAACACGGTGCTGACGTGTCGCACCCAGTGCTGCGGCCCGTGCAACACGATCTCGGCGCGCGCCATCACGCTGGCCGGACGCGCCGAGGCTTGGCGGCAGACGTGCGCCAGCCAGGCATCGGACAGGCGCTGCCAGGGCAGGCCCAGCCATTCGGCCCAGCGCCCGTAGGCCGCCAGCGTCGGCTTTTGCCCAGCGGCACCCGCAGCCGCGCTCCTGCGCATGCGTTCGCGGCTGGCGTAGGCAACGGCATGGCGCGCATTGCCGCTGCCAAACACCAAGCTCAGCAGCAGGCCTTGCATCGCCAGCACCAGCAGCGTCGCGCCCAGCGGCTGATCCAGCCACTGCTGCCGCATCCAGGCCCAGGATCCGAACACGATGTTGTTCCAACCCGGCACCGGGATGAAGGTCGGTCCCAGACAGAGCGGAATCCACACCCACCACCAGCGCATGGCCATGGCCAGCAGCAGCAGGATGGTGCCCGCGCCCGTGGCCACCGCAAGGCCGAAACGCAGGCCGTCGCCGAGCAGCAGCGCGGCGCCCAGCGCCGACGCCGCGCCGCACAAGGCCACCAGCGCACCCCACAGGCCCAGCGTCGTCACACGCAAGGCGCGCGGATGGCCGGGCACGGCATGCGCCGTGTGCGGGTGATCCAGCCTCAGCAGGGCGCCGAATTGAATGCACCAGACCCAGGCCAGAGCCACGAAGGCCAGCATGCCGGTCATCGTCCAGGCCGCGCGCAGCGGCATCCAGACCAGCGCCGCGACGGCCGGCCCGCCCAGCAGCAGGGCCATCAGCGCGCCATACAGGCGCAGCGCCCACAGGCCGCCGTCGTTGCGGCGCCACTGCCATGGCGCCTGCAGCATCAGGCCGGCCTGGCGTGCGATCGCTGCGCTCAAGTCAGCTCCATGAAAAGGTCTTCCAAGGTGACCACTTCGGCGTTCACGTCGGCCGGCATGCCGGTGCCCGATGGCAGGCGCGCCAGCACGCGCTCGCGTCCGGCCGCCAACGGCGTGCGCTTGAGGCTTTGCGCCCCCAGCCGCTGCAGAAGGGCCTGCACTTCGGCGGTGCTGCCGCTGAGCACTCGCACCTCGTCCAGCAATTCGTCCAACGGCGCCTGCAAGGCGATGCGCCCGCCGTTCATGAAGGCCATGTTGAAGGCCACGCGTTCCAGGTCGGACAGGATGTGGGTCGAGAACACCACGGTCGTGCCGCGCTCAAGCACCTGCCCGACCAGCTCACCCAGGAAGTCGCGGCGGCCGGCCGGGTCCAGGCTGGCGACGGGCTCGTCGAGCACCAGCAGATCGGGGTCATGCGCCAGCGCGCGGATGATCGACAGCCGCTGCTGCTGGCCGCCGCTGAGCTTGCTGATGCGCTTGTGGCGGTCGATGTCCCAACGCGACAGCAGGCCTTCGACCTTGGTCTCGTTCCAGCGCGGGTAGAAGCTCTTGAAGTAAGCCAGCATCTGGCTGGCGGTAAAACCGTCGAACAGATCGGACTGCTGGGGCACGTAGCCGATGCGGGCCCGTGCAAGATCGTCCAGCCGGTCCGCCGGCTGCTGGAACACTCGCACGGTGCCGGATTGCGGCTCGCGCAGGCCCAGCAGGGTTTCCAGCAGCGTGGTCTTGCCGGCGCCATTGCGGCCGAGCAGGCCGACCACCTGGCCCGGCAGCAGGCGCCAGTCCAGGCCGCGCAGCACAGGCTCGCCGGCCGTGTAGGCCAGGCTCACGCCGGACAGTTCGGCGGTGGGCGAGGTCGTTGCCAGCACGTGTTCGTTCATGGGATGTCGTCCTCGTCGTTCAGGATGTCTTCGAAAAGCTTGAGCACCGTGTGCTTGGGCAATTGCAGCTGGCGTGCCTCGGCCGCGGCACGCACGAGCACAGGGCGCAGCAGCTCGACGCGCAAGGCTGGCGACTGCGCCCGCTGGTGCTGCGGCGCCACGCGCATGGCCAGGCCCCGTCGGCGCTCGAGTACGCCATCGGCCTCGAGCAGGCTGTAGGCCTTGGAGATGGTCATGGGGTGCACGGCGAGCTGCAGCGCCAGCTCACGCACCGACGGAATCTCGTCACCGGCCTTGATCTGCCCGCTGGCCACGCGACGACGCACGTGTTCGACGAGCTGCCGGTAGATGGGCTCGGCCGAACCGGTCTGGATGCTGAAGGCGAAGTCGTCGCTCATGGGTGTATATGTGTATCAGTACTATAGTACACATATACACTCAACGTCAATCGCCCAGGAAGACTTCTCCTGACCGGGCCCTTGTGGCCCGTTGCTGACGTTCGGTGTGCTCTTGCTCGCTAGCAGTCGCACGTCGCGGCAGGCGGCGTCTGGCAGGGGCTCATGCTGCGGCGGTCGTCGCTGCGCGCCGACTCCGCTGTGGTGCTCGCGCCGAGGTCGAGCCGCGTAACTCGCTCCGCGCCCTGCGGCCGCTGCGCTCGAACAGACGCGGCAAGTCAGTCCACGAAGCGCGCTGCGCGCGCCGACCTCGGCGCTGTGCTCCTCGCCGCCGCAGAAATCGCCCCTGCCAGACGCCGCCTGCCGCTCAAGCACCCGGGTGGTGTGCCGGCCGCGCGCCGCAACTGTCTCGGCGAAGGTGGGCCTGGGGGGGCTGGGGCGCGCCTATGAGGCGCTGAGGAGCACAGGGCTCGTGGCCGCGCGCGCAGCGCGCTTCGTGGGCTGACTTGCCGCGTCTGTTCGAGC
>JANPMR010000554.1:0-3217 GCA_031427055.1 Rubrivivax sp. | reverse complement strand
AGCGGCCTGATGAGAAGGGATAACCCGCGGACGGTGCCCGAGAAGGCCGATTTTCGGCGACGCTGTCAACGCCCAACAGACCGCAGCCGCCTCCGAAGACAGATTCAAGCGCACCAGGTGCCGTGCTCGGTCGCGTTCGGGGTGCCATGGGGAAGGAAAAAGGGCGTTTGAAAAACCTATCCTCGCAGGGCCTTCCTGGCCGAGGGCTTGCAGACCGCCGCCGGCGTGCCGCTGCAGTGCGACGAAGGGCCAGACTTCAAGACCTTCCGCATCGGCCTCTTTGGCCTGGAAGAGCTGCACCACGTCGACCGCAGCGTGGCCCAGCTGGACGCGGCGCTCGGCCGCATCCTGGCCCAGGGCCAGCGCGCCGCGGCCTGATCGGTCGGCTCGCAGCGGCGCACTGCAGCGTGCTGAGTTCGGAACGGCGCGCTGCAGCGCCGGGTTCAGAACGGCGCGCTGTAACGCGCCGACAGCAGCCACCCACGCCCGGGCGCGGGCTCGAAGAAGCGGCCGTTGCCTTCGTTGACGATGACGCTGCCGACGACGCGGCGGTCGGCCAGGTTCTCGGCCCGCGCCAGCAGGTCCAGGCGGCCCACCGGCAGCTCGAGCTGCCAGCGCGCGCGCAACGCCAGCAGGCCGAAGCCGGCGGCGAAGTCGCTGTTGACATCGTTGACCGGCAGGCGGCCCTGGCCGCGGGTTTCGAGCGCCAACTCCACGCTGCGCAGCGGCGTCCAGGCCACCTCGGCGTAGCCGCTGCGCGACAGCGTGCCGGCGATGCGGTTGCCTGCGGGCACCGGCAACGTGGGCGTGGTGCAAGGCAGCGTCGCACAGACGGCAAAACCGTCGCTGTAGGTCGCGTCCAGCCAGGTGGCGCTGAGTTGCACGCGCAGCGTGTCGGCCAGCGGCACGCCCAGCGCAAGTTCGACACCGCGTCGCAGCGTGCGGCCGACATTGCGGAATGTCGAGCGGCCGCCGCGGTTGGTGGCGATGCCGATCTCGTCGTCGGTGCGCGCATCGAACAAAGCCGTGTTGAGCGACAGCCCCTTGCCAGCGCCGCCGGGCCGCCACTTGGCGCCCAGTTCCACCTGCCGGCTGGTCTGCGCCTTGAGCTCGGTGTTGAAGCCGGCGTCACCGTCGGGCCGGTACGCCAGTTCACCCAGCGTGGGCGATTCGAAGCCGCGGCCGGCGCTGAGGTAGACGTTGATGTCGGCGCCCGGACGCCACTGCACCGCCGCCACCGGGTTGGTGTAGCGGTAGCTCAACGAGCCTGAATCGTCGCCGTTGCCGCCGACGATGTAGCGGTCGGCCGAGGTGAAGGACACGCGCCCGCCGCGCACGCCCAGCGTCGCGGACCAGGCCCTGGCCAGCTCGGCCTCGGCTTGCGCGTAGAGGTCGCGCGTGTTGAAGCGGTTGTTCTCGTCGCGGCGCAGGCGGCCGGTGACGCCCAGCAGCCGCACCGCCGGGGCGCCGCTGAAGTTCTCGAAGCCGCGCCGGTCCTCGCGTGCGGACTCGGCCGCACCGCCGGCCACCAGCTGCAGCGAGCGCTGTTCGCCCAGCGCCCAGCGCCAGACCAGTCGCGCGTCCAGCCCCTGGTAGTTGCGGTCGAAGTCGATCACGCCTCCGGGCTGCCGCCCGGTGAGCGTCGGCGTCGTGGCGTTGAACTGCGTGGCCACCGGGATTGACTGCCACTGCGTCACCGAGCGGCGGCCGCCGAAGGCCGCGACGCGGCTCTCGGCCAGCGCACCCCAGCCCGAGAACCGGTGCTGCCAGCTCACGCCAGCCTGGTCCTGCGCCGTGTTCTTGCGCGTGTTGAAGCGGTCGGCCTGGCCGGCAAAGTCCTGCGGCAGCGCCACGCCGGTGGTCTGATCCGGGTTGGCCGCGAACTGCGCGCGCGTCAGTCCGAGCGGGTCGAGTGCCGGCTGGTTGATGGCATTGAGCACCACCACGACGCGGTCGGCGCCCCGCTCCCAACCCAGGCGCACGTTGCCCAGTGTGCGCCGGGCGATGCTCTGCGGCCTGAAACCGGCGCTGTCCAGCCGCGACAGCTGCGCGCGCACGCTGAAGCCACCGTCGATAGGGCCCGCCAGTCCGACGCGCCACTGCCGGAAATCGTCGCTGCCGGCGTCGAGCTCGAGGCTGATGCGGCGCTCGGTCGGTGCTGCGCTGACGAGCGCGATGACGCCGCCCGAACTGCTGCCGTACAGCGCAGTGAAGGGCCCGCGCAGGATCTCGATGCGCGACGCGCCCGCGAGGTCGAAGTGCGAGACCTGGCCCTGGCCGTCGGGCCCGCTGGCCGGGATGCCGTCGCTGTACAGGCGCAGGCCGCGCACACCGAAGCTGGCGCGGGCGCCGAAGCCGCGTGAGTTGATCTGCAGGTCCTGCGCGTAGTTGCTGCGGTTGCTGGCAACGATGCCGGGCACACGCGCCAGGGCTTCGCTCAGGTTGACCATCGCTCCGGCACCGCGCAACTCGTCGGCCGAGACGACGTCCACGGCGTAGGGCGTGTCGAAGGCGCGGCGCTCGGCACCGCTGGCGGTGATGACGACCGACTCGGACGGCTGCGCCCCCGCAGTCGCCGCAGCACACCAGACGGCCGCCAGCAGCAACCGCTCAGGGCGGCGGATGGGCTTCGACACGGATGCTGGAGAACCAGGCTGCAAGGTGGGAGATGTCGTCATCGCTGAGGGGTTTGGCCATGACGCCCATGACTTCGTGCTTGCGCGCGCCACTGCGGTAGGCGCGCAGTTGCGACGCCACGTAGAGGGCCGGCTGGCCCGCCAGGTGGGGTGCGTCGGGGGTCACCGACAGGCCGGCCTGGCCGTGGCAGACAGCGCAGCTCTGCGCCTTCTGGCGGCCCTGCTGCACGTCGTTGGCCTTCGCCTCGGGCGCCAGGAGCAGAACCCCCAGGCAGAGCCACAGCGTCAAGGGCCCAAATCGGTACGTCGTCATGGTGATTGAGAAGGAGAACGGCGCGGTTCACCGCCACGGTGAACCGGCCTCATTGTGGGCCACAAAGGCAGCGCAGCTGGGGCAACCAGGCCCCTGCCGCGCTCACGACATCAAGGTGCCGAGTACGTGACGCGGTAGATTGCGCCGGCGAAGTCGTCGCTGATGAGCAGCGAGCCGTCCTTCATCACCGCCACGTCGACCGGCCGGCCGCGGTAGATGCCGGTGCTGTCGAGCCAGCCGTCGGCGAAGACCTCGGTCTTGTCGGCGG
>JANPMR010000553.1:0-53442 GCA_031427055.1 Rubrivivax sp. | reverse complement strand
TGCACGGTCATGAGCTGGATGGCGTCGGCGCCGGCCTGCGCCTGGTTGTCGCCGGCTTCGAGCGACGCATGCGTGAGAAAGGCCGCCAGCGGCGACATGATTTCACCGGTCTCGGCATCGGGGTTGAGGCCGGCAGCCGACTGCTCGTCGATCGGCAGCGCCACCGCGTCCTTGCCAAAGCCTTCTTGCGTGACGAAGCTCTCGGCCGCGTTGACCAGCTCCTCGAGGTTCTCGATGCGGTCCTGGCCTTCCTTGTCGGTGCGGTAGAAGTCCAGCAGGCCGCTGTGGTGCAGGATGTGCTCGATGATTTCGCGCAGCGTCAGGCCCTGCGTGGCAGCGCGCATGCCGTCCACCAGCGCCACAAAGGCCTGCAGGTTGACGCCCGCCTTGCCCGGCACGGCGCCCGTGCTTTGCGCCAGGCTGCGGCCCCGTGACCCGTCAGGGGCACCTGATGATGCTTCTCTTGCGGCGTCCTGCAGCAGCTCGATGCTGCGCGCGCCGATGCCACGCGCCGGGAAGTTGACGACACGCAGAAAACTCGTGTCGTCGCTAACGTTTTCCAGCAGCCGCAGGTAGGCCAGCGCGTGCTTGATCTCGGCGCGCTCAAAGAAGCGCAGGCCGCCGTAGACGCGGTAGGGCAGCCCGGCGTTGAACAGCACACTCTCGAGCACACGGCTCTGCGCATTGCTGCGGTAGAGCAGAGCGATCTCGCTGCGCGGCATGCCGGCGCGGTGCAGTTGCTGCGCTTCTTCCAGCAGCCACTGCGCCTCGGCGTAGTCGCTCGTCGACTCGAACACGCGCACCGGCTCGCCAGCGCCGAGATCGGTGCGCAGGTTCTTGCCCAGGCGCTGCTGGTTGTGCGCGATGAGGTCGTTGGCGGCGTCCAGGATGTGGCCGCAACTGCGGTAGTTTTGCTCGAGCTTGACGACGCGCTGCACGCGGTACTCGCGCTCGAAGTCGGCCATGTTGCCGACGCGCGCGCCGCGAAAGGCATAGATGCTCTGGTCGTCATCGCCCACTGCGAACACGCCCTGGCCGCCGCCTGGCGGAGCAAACATCTTCAGCCACGCGTACTGCAGCCGGTTGGTGTCCTGAAACTCATCCACCAGCACGTGGCCGAAACGGCGCTGGTAGTGCTCGCGCAGCGGGTCGTTGTCACGCAGCAGTTCGTAGGTGCGCAGCATCAGCTCGGCAAAGTCGACCACGCCTTCGCGCTGGCACTGCTCTTCGTAGGCCTGGTAGATCTCGACCTGCTTGCGTGTCATCTCGTCGCCGATCTCGACGTCGCGCGGCCGCCGGCCCTCTTCCTTCTGCGCCGCGATGAACCAGGTCACCTGCTTGGGCACGAAGCGCTCTTCGTCCAGCTTCATGGCCTTGATGACGCGCTTGACGGCGCTGAGCTGGTCACTGCTGTCCAGAATCTGGAAGCCCTGCGCCAGGCCGGCCAGCTTCCAGTGCGCGCGCAGGAAGCGGTTGCACAGGCCGTGAAAAGTGCCGATCCACATGCCGCGCACAGCCACCGGCAGCATGGCACTCAGCCTTGTGAGCATCTCCTTGGCGGCCTTGTTGGTGAAGGTCACCGCGAGCAAGCCGCCGGGCGAGACCTGGCCGGTCTGCAGCAGCCAGGCGATGCGCGTCGTCAGCACGCGGGTCTTGCCCGATCCGGCACCGGCCAGGATCAGCGAGGGCACCGCCGGCAGCGTCACCGCCGCCAGTTGTTCCGGATTCAGGTGCTTGAGCAAGCCGGCCGCCGGCAGCGCCGCGGCTCGGTCGCGCGCAATCGGGTCGTCGGCCATGCGCGGCATTCTAGGAGCGCGGCGTCTGCCGCCGCGTCACGGCGCCGACTGATCAGGCCAGCGTCTCCATGCTCATCAACGTCATGGGGTCGCTGTCGCTGCAGCCAAAGGGCGATGCCCGCGCCTGGCGTTCGGCGAGCCGGTGGAAGAGCCAGTCGCGCATCGCCGCCGCCGGCATCGGCCGGCTGAGCAGGTAGCCCTGCATCTCGTCGCAACCCAGCTGGCGCAGGAAGTCTGCCTGTGCCTCGGTCTCGACGCCCTCGGCCACGGTCTTCATCTGCAGGCTGTGGCCCATGGCAACGATGGCGGTGGCGATGGCGCTGTCCTCGGGGTCGTGCGGCAGTTCGCTGACGAAGGAGCGGTCGATCTTGAGGGTGTCAATGTCGAAGCGCTTGAGGTAGCTCAGCGACGAGTAGCCGGTGCCGAAGTCGTCCATCGCGACATGCACGCCCATCGCAGCCAGCATGCCCAGGGTCTCACACGAGGACTCGCTGTCCTCCATGAGCAGGCTCTCGGTCAGCTCCAGCTCCAGACGACCGGCACCGAGCCCGGCATCGTTGAGCGCCGCGGCCACCACGCGCGAGAGGTCGGGCTGCTTGAGCTGGCGCGCCGAGAGATTGACCGCCAGCGACATCGGCGGCAGGCCGGCGGCGTCGAAAGCCGCCAGCTCGGCACAGGCCGTGCGCAGCACCCATGTGCCCACAGGCAGGATCAGGCCGCTGTCCTCGAGCACGCGGATGAAGCGGTCGGGCGGCACCATGCCCTTGCCCGGGGCGTGCCAGCGGATGAGTGCCTCGACGCCGGTGATCTCACCCGTGGCCAGGCTGGCCTTGGGTTGATAGAAGAGCACGAACTCCTGCTGCTCGTAGGCGCGGCGAAGTTCGGTCTCCAGCAGCAGGCGCGCCGCGACCTCGGCGCTGAGCTCTTCGCTGTAGAAGTTGTAGGTGCCGCGGCCCATGGCCTTGGCGCGGTACATCGCCATGTCGGTGTGGCGGATGAGGCCGTCGAGATCGGTATCGTCCATGGGAAACATCGAGATGCCGATGCTGGCCGACACGTGCAACACCGTGCCCAGCAGGTGCACCGGCGTCTCCAGCGCCTCGAGGATGCGCCGGGCGAGCATCGCCGCATCCTCGGCGCTGGCCACCTGCTCGGCGATCACGGTGAACTCGTCGCCGCCCAGGCGCGACACCGTGAAGGCCGCCTCGCCGCCGGCGCCGCGCGCCAGCGTGTCCACGCCGCGCAGGCAGCCCTGCAGCGACTCGGCCACGCGGCACAGCAACTGGTCGCCGACCTCGTGCCCGAGGCTGTCATTGATAAGCTTGAAGTTGTCGAGGTCGAGGAACATCAGCGCCATCGGCGCGTGGCCGCGGCGCGCGCGCGTCATCGCCTGGGCCAGCCGGTCGCGGAAGAGCACCCGGTTGGGCAAGCCGGTCAGGCTGTCGAAGTTGGCCAGGAAGCTCAGGCGCTCTTGCGTCAGCTTGCGGTCGGTGATGTCGCGCAGGATCAGGATCAGCTGCGGGTTGCCGTCGAGCCGCGTTTCACTCACCGTCAACTCCACCGGAAAGTTGCTGCCATCGGCCCGGTTCGCAAGGGTTTCCCATTGCCCGGGCTCGAAGGCGACATCCTCGCCCTCCCTGCGGCCGGCCAGCGGCGCCAGCCAGAGGCCGACCGATTGGCCGCAAATGTCACCCGCCTGGGCGCCCAGGAGGTTTGCGGCCACGGAGCTGCACAGCACCACCTGGCCACTGCGCAGGCAGGTGATGACGCCGCTGTCGGAATGCTCGAACAGCTTGAGCAGTTGCCGGGCGCCGCTGCCAGGGCCGCCGCCGCCGCGGCGTCCGGCCTTGGGCGCCGTGGCGTCGGCGTCGGCCTCGGCTAGCGGGCGGCCAAGTGCAGCAGACAGTGCCGTGCGCACACGGTTGACGATCGACGAGCTCATGAGGGGGCAGCGGCCGCAAGGGCTCGACGCGGGACGATCCCGGGTTTTCGGCCGCTCGCGGTGCCGACTTGACCCCTCCCCTGCGTAGAATCTTTCACCGGGCCCAAATTCTGGCGTCCGGTGCTGGTTGAGCCGCTCCATCGCGACCCGCCGGCAGCCGGCACCGCCAGGTCAAGCGCTCTCCCCCACCCCGGAGCCTGGCCATGGAAATCTTCGACTACGACAACATCCTGCTGCTGCCGCGCAAATGCCGCGTCGAAAGCCGCAGCGAGTGCGATGCCTCGGTGCAGTTTGGCGGCCGCCGCTTCGCGCTGCCGGTGGTGCCCAGCAACATGAAGACGGTGGTCGACGAATCGATCAGCGAGATGCTGGCACGCAGTGGCCACTTCTACGTCATGCACCGCTTCGACCTCGACAACGTGGCCTTCGCGCGGCGCATGCGCGAGCGTGAGCTCTACGTCTCGATCAGCTTGGGCGTCAAGCCACAGGACTTCGAGGTCATCGACCGCCTCGCCGCCGAGGGCCTGGGCGCCGACTACATCACCATCGACATCGCCCACGGCCACGCCGAGGCGGTGCGCAAGACCATCGAGCACATCAAGGCCCGGCTGCCGAACACCTTCGTCATCGCCGGCAACGTGGCCACGCCCGAGGCCGTGATCGACCTCGAAAACTGGGGCGCCGACGCCACCAAGGTGGGCGTGGGCCCGGGCAAGGTGTGCATCACCAAGCTCAAGACGGGCTTTGGCACCGGCGGCTGGCAGCTCAGCGCGCTGAAGTGGTGCGCCCGCGTGGCCACCAAACCGATCATTGCCGACGGCGGCATCCGCCACCACGGCGACATCGCCAAGAGCGTGCGCTTCGGCGCTGCGATGGTGATGGTGGGCTCGCTCTTCGCGGGCCACGAAGAATCGCCCGGCGCCACGGTCGAGGTCGATGGCAAGCTGTACAAGGAGTACTACGGCAGCGCCAGCGACTTCAACAAGGGCGAGTACAAGCATGTCGAAGGCAAGCGCATTCTCGAGCCCATCAAGGGCGCCCTGGCCGACACGCTGCGCGAGATGCGCGAGGACCTGCAAAGCTCGATCAGCTACGCCGGCGGGCGCGTGCTGACCGACCTGAAGAAGGTCAACTACGTGGTGCTGGGCGGCGAGAACGCGGGCGAGCACCTGTTTATGTAGCGGCCGCGGCGCGTGGCCCGTCCCGACCCAGCATCAACGCGCAATCATCCCCTGCCACTCGCCCGGCTCGGCGCCCAGCCGGCGCGGTGCACGCAAGCCTTGCGGCTGTTCGCGGCCGTTGGCGACCGGGCAGACGCCATTGTCGGCAAAGCGCCCGGCCGCATCGACCAGCGGATCGTCCCAGCTGCCCTGCACGGTGCTGAAGTTCTCGGCCACCGGGCAGGTCGCGGCCAGGCCATCGTAGTAGCCGCCGTCACCGCGGTCATTGACGCTGTCGAAGGTGACGAGGCTGTAGGTGCGGCCGCACTGGCTGCTCGGGTTGAAGCCCACGGGCTTGCCGCAACTGGTTTCGCCGATGGCCACCACCTGAACGCCCGCGCCACGCAGGCCGCTGATGAGCTGCTCGCTGGCCGAGCAGGTGCGTCGGCCCATCAGCACAAACACGCGCGGCAGGCCCAGTGACGAAGCGGGCTGCGCGAACGAGTAGCTGACGTTGTTGGCCGCGGCACGCTTGTCGTTGTAGCGCAGCGTGGCGTAGCGCTTGCCATTGCCGCGCAGGCCGGCGATGTAGGACGCCAGCGTGGCGCCCGTAGAGACCATGCCGCCGCCGTTGTAGCGCAGGTCGAAGACGAGATCGATGACGCCGGCCGACTTGAATTGCGCGAAGGCGTCATCGGCCGGGGTCAGTGCCTGGCTGACCATGTCCTTGACGTTGACGTAGCCGATGAGACGGCCCGCCGTGGTGCGCAGCAAGGAAGTGCCGGTGACCGGGGTGAGGTTGAAGACCTCGGCGCTCAGCGTCAGGCTGCGGTCGATGCCGTTGCGGCGCATCACGAGGCTGAGGCGGTCGCCGCTGGCGCCTGCCGTGAGCGCCGAGAAGTCGTCGCTGGCGATCACGTCGCCCGCGCTGCGGCCGTTGATCGACATCACGCGGTCACCGCGCTGCACGCCGGCACGGGCTGCGGGCGAACGCGCCTCGACGTAGCGCACGTAAAGCGGCTGTGTGGCGTCGCCTGCCAGTTCGAGCCCGGCCACCGAGAGGCCGTAGCCCAGCGTCGCGCCGTCGCCGAAGAAGCGGTTGAAGCTCTCGGTGGACTGGCTGCCGCTCCAGCGGTCGGCCGGCGTGCCGGCGCGGGTGCCGGTGTACAGCAGTGCGTCAAAGTAGCTCTCGACGTCGGCGTACGAGGCCGCGTTGGGCCGAGGCGCGATGTCGTACCAGAGATACCAGTCGTTGACGTAGCTGCCGAGCCAGTTCTTCTGGTCGGTGACGCTGCAGGTGGCGGGTGGCGGGGTGCCTTCGTAGCCGTCGCCGCCGCCGCACGCGGCCAACAGCAACGGCAGCATTGCAGCCGCAAGGCGCAGGCGCATCGTCGAACGGGGCAAGTCGGCCATCTGAGGTCTCCAGGGCAGTCTGGCGGCGGGCCGGCAGCCCGCGGCGCGAGGGTCGCCACCTACAATCAAAACTCTTCCCGACCCGCTTTCGTTGACACGGCCGCGCTTGCCAGGTTCATGCCGGGTTGTATCTCTTTGTCGGGCCCGGCGCTGCAGGGCCCTCTCAAGCCCTCGCATCGCCAACATGACCGATCTCGCCAAGTCGTTCGAACCCGCCGCCATCGAAGCCCGCTGGGGCCCGAAGTGGGCCGCTGCCGACGCCCACGCGCCCACGCTGGACCCGGCGCGCCCGAACTTCGCCATCCAGCTGCCGCCACCCAATGTCACCGGCACGCTGCACATGGGGCATGCGTTCAACCAGACGATCATGGACGCGCTGACGCGCTACCACCGCATGAGCGGCTTCAACACGCTGTGGCTGCCGGGCACCGACCACGCCGGCATCGCGACGCAGATCGTGGTCGAGCGGCAGTTGCAAGACAGCGGCCTGTCGCGCCACGACCTCGGGCGCAAGAACTTCGTGGCCCAGGTGTGGGACTGGAAGGCGACGTCTGGCGCGACGATCACGAACCAGATGCGCCGCCTGGGCGACAGCGTGGACTGGTCGCGCGAGTACTTCACGATGGACGAGAAGCTCTCGGTGGTCGTCACCGAGACTTTCGTGCGCCTGTTCGATGAGGGCCTGATCTACCGCGGCAAACGGCTCGTCAGTTGGGATCCGACGCTGAAGAGCGCGGTGTCCGATCTGGAGGTCGAGAGCGAAGAGGAAGAAGGCTTCCTGTGGCTGATTCGCTACCCGCTCGAAGACGGCTCAGGCTCGGTGGTGGTGGCCACCACGCGCCCCGAGACCATGCTCGGCGACACCGCGGTGATGGTGCACCCCGATGACGAGCGCTACACGGCGCTGGTGGGCAAGCGGGTGCGGCTGCCGCTGTGCGAGCGCCTGATCCCAGTGATCGCCGATGCCTACGTCGACCGCGAATTCGGCACCGGCGTGGTCAAGGTCACGCCGGCACACGACGCCAACGACTACGCCGTGGGCCAGCGCCACGGCCTGCAGATGATTGGCGTGCTGGATCTGGACGCGAAGATCAACGACCAGGCGCCCTTGGCGTACCGCGGCCTCGACCGTTTTGTCGCACGCAAGAAGGTCGTCGCCGATCTCGATGCCCTGGGCTTGCTGGTGGAGACAAAGAAGCACCGCCTGACGGTACCGCGCTGCGCGCGCACCGGGCAGGTCGTGGAGCCGATGCTCACCGACCAGTGGTTCGTGGCCGTCAACAAGGCCGGCACCGATGGCACCAGCATTGCGCACAAGGCGCGCGAGGCGGTCAGCAGCGGCCAGGTGCGCTTCGTGCCCGAGCAATGGGTCAACACCTACAACCATTGGATGGACAACCTGCAGGACTGGTGCATCAGCCGCCAGCTCTGGTGGGGCCATCAGATTCCGGCCTGGTACGGCACGGGCGGCGAGCTGTTCGTGGGCCGCTCCGAAGAAGAAGCGCGCCAGCGCGCCAGCGCCGCCGGCTACGCTGGAGCGCTGACACGCGACGAAGATGTACTGGACACCTGGTACTCGTCGGCGCTGGTGCCTTTCAGCACCCTGGGCTGGCCCGGCACCGACGAGCGTTCTGTGCTCGAGCAGCAACTCTTCCTGCCCAGCACCGTGCTCGTCACCGGCTTCGACATCATCTTCTTCTGGGTCGCCCGGATGATCATGATGACGACGCACTTCACCGGCCGTGTGCCCTTTCGCGACGTCTACATCCACGGCCTGGTGCGCGACGCGCAGGGCCACAAGATGAGCAAGAGCGAGGGCAATGTGCTCGACCCGGTGGACCTCATCGACGGCATCGAGCTCGCCCCCTTGCTCGAGAAGCGCGCCACCGGTCTGCGCAAGCCCGAGACCGCGCCGCGCGTGCGCAAGCAAACGGCGGCCGAGTTTCCGCAAGGCATCCCTGCCTTCGGCGCCGACGCGCTGCGCTTCACCATGGCCAGCTACGCCACGCTGGGCCGCAACATCAACTTCGACAGCAAGCGCTGCGAGGGCTACCGCAACTTCTGCAACAAGCTCTGGAACGCCACACGCTTCGTGCTGATGAACTGCGAGGGGCAGGATTGCGGGCTGAAGCAGCACACCAAGGCCGAATGCGCACCGGCGACCTTCGATGCCGAGGGTCGCGTGGCGACGCCGGCCGGCCCCTTCCACGGCTACATGCGCTTCAGCATGGCCGACCGCTGGATCAGCGGCGAGTTGCAGCGGCTGGAGGCCGCCGTGGCGCAGGGCTTTGCCGACTACCGGCTCGACAACGTCGCCAACGCCATTTACACCTTCGTCTGGGACGAGTACTGCGACTGGTACCTCGAGATCGCCAAGGTGCAGATTTCCAATGGCACCGAAGCCGAGCAGCGCGCCACGCGGCGCACGCTGATCCGCACGCTCGAGACCGTGCTGCGCCTGCTGCACCCGCTGGCGCCCTTCATCACCGCCGAGCTGTGGGAGACCGTGGCCCCGGTGGCCGGCATGAAGAAGAGCGAGGGCGTGGCCAGCGCCCGCTACCCGCAGGCTCAGTTGGAGAAGATCGACCCCGCGGCCGATGCCTGGGTGGCGCGCCTCAAGCAGGTGGCCGCCGAGACGCGCCGGTTGCGCAGCGAGATGAGTCTGTCACCCGCCGAACGCGTGCCGCTGCTGACGCTGGGCGACGAGGCCTTTGTGCGCAGCGCCGCGCCGCTGCTGCAGGCGCTGGCCCGGCTGGCCGAGGTGCGGCCGCTGGCTGACGAAGCCGCCTTTGCCACCGCGACGCAGAACGCCCCAGTGGCGATGGCCGGCGACTTGCGGCTGGCATTGCATGTGCAGATCGACATCGGTGCCGAGCTGGCGCGGCTGGCCAAAGAGATCGCGCGCCTGCAGGGCGAGATCGTCAAGGCCGATGCCAAGCTGGGCAACGAGAGCTTTGTGGCGCGCGCGCCGGCCGCGGTGGTCGAGACTGAGCGCGCGCGGCTGGCCGACTTCAGGCAGGCTCTGGCCCGTCTTCAAGATCAGCAAGCGCGTCTGGCTGCGTCGTCCTGAACTCGGCGCGGCCCTGCAGGGCCATCAGCACGTCGTCGATGCGCCGTGCCACGGCCCAGGCTGCGCGCACGCGCGACTCGTGCGTGGTGCCGCTGACGCGCGGCGTGATCTGCAGGGTGTCGATGTGGCGCAGCGGCCGGCCGGGATCGAGCGCGCCAGGCTCCAGGCTGTCCAACCAGGCGGCAGCCAGCGGGCCCTCGGACAGCGCGCGGGCCAGCGCAACTTCTTCGAAGAGGTTGGAATGCGTCAGGCTGACGATCACCTGGTTGAGCTTGGCTTCGGACAGCAGCCGCGCACCCATCAGGCCGCTGTAGCGGCTGTAATAGGTCAGCAGCACGCACACCGCGTCGCTGCCGCGCACCAGCTCGCGCAGGCCCACGGGCTCGACGCCCGAGCGCGCCCAGATCGAGTCCGACGCGTGCACGCTGGGGTCGTAGCCGATCACGCGCGAGCCAAAGGCCGCGAGCAGGGTCGACAGCGGTTTGATGGTCGGCGTGATGCCGATCACGCCGACTGTGGCGCCGCCGAGTTCGCGGCCCACCAGCAAGCCTTCGCCGTTGATGATGGGCACGCGGCGCAGCATCTGCAGCAGTGCGCCGATGACGAATTCGGCCTCGGCCGCGGCGCTGGCGCTGGCCGGCCGCACGACCTCGATGCCGGCGCGCGCGCAAGCCTCGAGGTCGATGTTCTCGGCACCCATCGACAGCCGGCCCACCAGGCGCAGGCGCGGCGCGCGTTGCAGCGTCGGTGCGTCGAGCGCCACCGAGGGTGGGATGATGACCGCGCGGGCCTGCGACAGGGCGGCACGCAGCGGCCTCGCGTCGTGCGCGAGCTCGGGCGCCACCCGCACCGCATGCCTTGCACTCAACCAGTGCAGCACGTCGGCGTCGAGGGGTTCGACGATCAGGACATCCATCGCTTGAGGCTAGGCTTTGTCACGAAAACAGCGAAGTAGCACATGCCACAATCGGTCGTCATTCGAATTCAATGAACACTCAAATGCGCGTACAAAAGGCAATATTCCCGGTCGCCGGCCTCGGAACCCGGTTCCTTCCGGCCACCAAGGCGCAGCCCAAAGAGATGCTGCCCGTCGTCGACAAACCGCTCATCCAATATGCGGTGGAGGAAGCCTACGCAGCGGGTGTACGAGAGATGATCTTCGTCACCGGCCGCCACAAGCGCCCGATCGAGGACCACTTCGACATGACCTTCGAGCTCGAGGTGGCGCTCGAAAAGGCCGGCAAGCAGGAGCTTCTGGACATCGTGCGCAGCGTCAAGCCCGACGACATGGAGTGCATCTATGTGCGCCAGCCGCAGGCGCTGGGCCTGGGCCACGCCGTACTGTGCGGCGAGCGCCTGGTGGGCAACCAGCCCTTTGCGGTGCTGCTGGCCGACGACCTGATGGTGGGCAGCCCGCCCGTGCTGGCGCAAATGGTGGAACAGTACGCCGAGTGGCGCGTCTCGATCATCGCGGTGCAAGAGGTGCCGCTCGAGCACACCAGCCGCTACGGCATCATCGCCGGCACCGAGGTGAATGAGCGCCTGATCGACATCAACCGCATCGTCGAGAAGCCCTCGCCCGAGACTGCGCCGTCGCGCCTGGGCGTGGCCGGACGCTACATCCTGACGCCGGGCGTGTTTCACGAAATTGCAACCCAGCCCCGCGGTGTGGGCGGCGAACTCCAGCTCACCGATGGCATTGCCTCGCTGCTGCGCCGCGAGAAGGTATTTGCCTACCGTTACGAGGGCAAGCGCTACGACTGCGGCAGCAAGGAGGGCTTCCTCGAGGCCAATGTCGAGCTCGCGCTGGCGCACCCGCAGCTGGGCCCGGGCTTCCGGCAGTTTCTGGGTGGACTGAAGCTCTGACTGCAGGCTCTCGCGGCGCAGATTCAGCGCCGACGGATCAGGTGCACAAACTCATCGGCGACGCTGATCTGCTCGACGAGCTCGTTGCCGGTCTGGCGTGCGAAGGCCTGAAAGTCGCGCATCGAGCCGGGATCGGTGGAGACCACGCGCAGCAGCTCACCGGTAACCATTTCGGCCAACGCCTTCTTGGCCTTGAGGATGGGCAGCGGGCAGTTCAGGCCGCGCGCGTCGAGTTCTTTGGCAGGTGCTTCCATGGTTATGGATTCTAGGAGACTGTGGGGTTTCGGGGCGGCAACTCGATGAATTGCGGCTCGTGGCCGCGCGTGCGCAGCCAATCGGCCAGCGCATAGCCGGTGCCGGCACGCCAGCAGCGGATGTCGGCTGGCGCGAAGAGCTTGTACTCGGCCAGTTCGGGCGACAGCCGCACCTCGCCGTGCGCCACCGCGTGGTAGGCGACGATGAGCTGGTTCATGCGCTGGAAGTCGTAGACGCCGATCAAGGCCAGTTGCTGCACTTCGAGCGAGGTCTCCTCGGCGATCTCGCGTGTGATGCCTTGCTCAGGCGTCTCGCCGGCCTCCATGAAGCCGGTGATGAGCGCAAACATCCGCCCGGGCCAGGCCGCGTTGCGCGCCAGAAGCACGCGGCCGTCCCGGTCACTGCACTCGATGACAGCGGCCAGCACCGGCGTGGGGTTGTTCCAGTGCGTCCATCCGCAGGCGGCGCAGCGCAGCCGCTGTTTGGGGCCGCCGTCTTCGTCCTGCGTCAGCAGGTGCAGGCCTGCACCGCAGCTCAGGCAGAACCGTGCTTCAACGTTCATGCGGGGAAGACGCCTGTCGAGAGATATCGGTCGCCGCGGTCGCAGACGATGAAGACGATGCTTGCGCCCTGCACCTGGCGCGCGATCTGCAAGGCCACCCAGCAAGCGCCGGCTGCAGAGATGCCGGCGAACAAACCCTCTTCGCGCGCCATGCGGCGCGCCATGTCCTCGGCGTCGGCCTGGCTCACCAGCACCAGTTCATCGACCGCCGCCGGGTCGTAGATCTTCGGCAGGTAGGCCTGCGGCCATTTGCGGATGCCAGGAATGCGTGAGCCTTCCTGCGGCTGCGCGCCGACGATGCGCACGCCCGGGTTCATCGACTTGAGGTAGCGCGAAACGCCGGTGATCGTGCCCGTCGTGCCCATGGCACTGACGAAGTGCGTGACACGTCCCGCCGTGTCGTCCCAGATCTCAGGGCCCGTGGTCTCGAAGTGCACGCGGGGGTTGTCGGCGTTGGCGACCTGGTCGAGCACGCGGCCTTTGCCCTCACTCTGCATGCGCTCGGCCAGATCGCGCGCGTACTCCATGCCGCCGGAGCGCGGTGTCAGGATCAGTTCGGCACCGAAGGCCTTCATGGTCTGTGCGCGCTCGATCGACAGGTCCTCCGGCATGATCAGCACCATGCGGTAGCCACGGATCGCAGCGGCCATCGCCAGCGCGATGCCGGTGTTGCCGCTCGTGGCTTCGATCAGTGTGTCGCCAGGGCGGATTTCGCCGCGCTGTTCGGCGCGGCGGATCATGCTGATGGCTGGACGGTCCTTGACGCTGCCGGCAGGATTGTTGCCTTCGAGCTTGCCCAGGATGACGTTGCCGCGCAGCACGCCGTGCTCACCGGGCAAGCGCTGCAGGCGCACCAGCGGCGTGCCGCCGATGACGTCTTCCAGGGTGCGGTAAGCAGGTGCTTCTGGCATGTCGGGCTCCTCAGTCGGGGCGGATTGTCGCAGTGCCCGCCATGGCCCGCCGGCGGCGGGCCACTGGGTGCCGCAGGCCCGCATGTGATAATCCGCCACGCTGCGCAGACCTTGCGCGCAAGCGCCCTCGTGACGAAATCGGTAGACGTAGCGGACTCAAAATCCGCCGCCGCAAGGCGTGCCAGTTCGAGTCTGGCCGAGGGCACCAGCCGGGCATACCGCCCCACCCAAGCGCAGCCGTCATGCCGCCCATTCCACCGATCACCAAGTACCTGATGCTGGCCTGCACGGCGATCTTCTGCGTGCAGCAGATCGTCTTCCTGAACGGCCTGTTTGCGTTGTTTCCGCTGGGCAGCGGCAACTTCATGCCCTGGCAGGTAGTGACCTACGCCTTCCTGCATGGCAGCCTCTTGCATCTGTTCTTCAACATGCTCGGGCTGTGGATGTTTGGCTCGGAGATCGAACGTCTTTGGGGGCAGCGACGCTACTGGCAGTTCTTGCTCGCCGGCGTGCTGGCAGCAGCCGCGGCGCAGATGCTGATCACGGCGCTCACCGGGTCGAGGACACCGACAGTCGGCGCCTCGGGCGCGCTGTTCGCGCTGCTGTTGGCCTTTGGCATGCTGTTTCCCAACCGCATCATCATGCCGCTGTTTCCGCCCATTCCCATGAAGGCGCGCACCTTCGTCATCGTCTTCGGCGCCATTGAACTGGTGATGGGCCTGATGGACCGCGGCGACGTGGCGCACTTTGCGCACTTGGGTGGCATGGCGGGCGGCTACCTGATGATCCGCTACTGGCGCGGCCAGCCCCCATTCGGCCGCCGCCGGCGTTGATTGCCGCTCACAGCCCGTCGGCCACCGTCGGGTAGCGCAGGCGCAATCCCAGTTCCTGTTTGAGCCGCCGGTTGTCGAGCCGGCGCGACTCGCTCATGAAGCTCATCAGCATCGGGCCGAGTTGCTGCGCGGCCTGCGCTCGCGCGATGCGCGGCGGGCGCGGCAGGCCCGCGAGGTCGGCCGCGAGGTCGAAGTAGTCGCCCATCTTCAGTTCGCTGTCGTCGCTGGCGTGGTACAGGCGCTGTGGCGCGCCGCGCATCAATGCGGCGACACAGGCGCGCGCCAGATCGTCGGCGTGGATGTGGTTGGTGTAGACGTCGTCCGCGTCGCGCAACACCGGCGTGCCGCGCAACAGCCGGTCGCGCGGATGGCCGCCTTCGCGGTCGACGGCGTAGATGCCGGGGATGCGCAGTATCGACACGTTCACGCCGTGACGACGGCCGAAGCGGCGCACCTGTTCCTCGGCATCGACGCGCCGGCGGGCGCGGTCGGTAGCCGGCTTGACAGCGCGTGTCTCGTCGAAGCGCGCACCCTGGCAGTCGCCGTAAACGCCGCTGGTGCTGGCGTAGACCAGTTTGCGCACGCGCCCGCCGCGGGCCAGGGCCTGCAGCAGCGCGCGCGTGCGGGCGTCGTGCGCGCCGTGCCCCGGCGGCGGCGCCAGGTGAAGCACGGCATCGGCCAGGCCTGCCAAGCGGCCCAGCGTGGACGGCTCATCCAGGTTGCCCCACAGCGGCACGGCCCGCAGAGCACGCAGCAGGGGCATGCGCGTCGGCGATGAGGTCAGCGCCAGCACACGCCAGCGCCCGGCCAGCAGGCGCAGCACGCGCACGCCCACATCGCCGCAGCCGACGATCAGCAGGCTGGCGCGGCGCGCGCGGGGCGGCTCTGGAGGTGCGTAGGGCATCGGTGACCTGGGGGCGATGGGTGCGCGGGCACAATCGCGAACGAGTTTACGTGTCCGATCCCTTCGCCATGACCTTCACCGTCCAGATCAAACCCGCCGACCGCAGCTTCACGGTCGAGCCCGACGAGGCCATCCTGCCCGCCGCCATTCGCCAGGGCATCGGCCTGCCTTACGGCTGCCGCGACGGCGCCTGCGGCTCGTGCAAGAGCCGCCTGGTCGAGGGCCGCGTGGTGCACCGCACGCACCAGCTCAAGGCACTGCCGCTGGCCGAAGAGCAAGCCGGCTTCATCCTGACCTGCTGCGCCGTGCCGCAGACCGACTGCGTGGTGGAGGCGCGCAGCGTGCCGGGTGCCGGCGAGCATCCGGTGCTGAAGCTGCCCAGCCGCGTCATCAGCATCGAGCGGCCGGCGCCCGACGTGGCCGTGCTGCGCCTGCAACTGCCAGCCAATCAGAACCTGCAATACCGCGCCGGCCAGTACGTCGAATTCATCCTGCGCGATGGCGCGCGGCGCAGCTACAGCATGGCCAATGCGCCGCACGATCTGGGCAGCCCGCCGGCCATCGAACTGCACCTGCGCCACATGCCCGGCGGCAAGTTCACCGAGCACGTGTTCACGGCGATGAAGGAGAAGGACATCCTGCGCATGGAGGGCCCCTTCGGCAGCTTCTTCCTGCGCGAGGACAGCGCCAAGCCGATCGTGCTGCTGGCCAGCGGCACCGGCTTCGCGCCGATCAAGGCGCTCATCCAGCATCTGCAGCACAAGGGCAACACGCGGACCACCACGCTCTACTGGGGCTGCCGCCGCAAGGCCGACCTCTACCAGCACGCCTGGTGCGAAGAACAGGCCGCCGCGTTGCCGTGGCTGCGCTATGTGCCGGTGCTGTCAGAGCCCGCCGCCGAAGACGCCTGGACGGGTCGCACCGGCTTCGTGCACCAGGCCGTGATGGCCGATCTGCCCGACCTGTCGGCGCACCAGGTCTATGCCTGCGGCGTGCCGATCATGGTGGACTCGGCGCAAGCTGACTTCATCGCGCACTGCGGCCTGCCGGTCGACGAGTTCTATGCCGATTCATTCACCTCCGAGGCCGACAAGCATGGCAATCCTTGACCGCCGCACGCTGCTGACGGCCGCGGCCGCGCTGGCGCTGCCCACTGCCTGGGCGCAAGCCAAGCCGATTCGTCTGATCGTGCCCTACCCGCCCGGCGGGCCCTTGGACATTGCCGCGCGCGCGCTGGCCGAACGCGTGAAGGACAGCCTGGGCCTGGTGGTGGTCGAGAACCGCCCCGGCGCGGGCGGCAACCTGGGCGCCGACCTCGTCGCCAAGAGCGCGCCGGACGGGTTGAGCCTGGTGATGGGCGCGGTGGCCACGCACGCCATCAACCCGTGGCTCTACAGCAAGATTCCGTACGACCCGGTGCGTGACTTCACGCCCATCACGCTCGTGGCGCAGGTTCCCAACGTGCTGGTCATCAACGCCGAGACCGCGGCGCGCCTGAAGATCGGCACCCTGGCTGATCTGGTGGCCTATGCCAAGGTCAATCCCGGGCGGCTGAACTACGGCAGTGGCGGCAATGGCAGCGCCGGCCATCTGGCGGGCGAGATGTTCAAGGCCCAGGCCGGCGTGTTCGCGGTGCACATCCCCTACGCGGGCGGGCCGCCGGCGCAACTGGCGCTGGTGGGTGGGCAGGTCGACTTCAACTTCGACAACCTGGCCGCGGCCTCGGTCAATATCCGCAGCGGCAAGCTCAAGGCGCTGGCCGTGACCACGGCCACGCGCTCCAGTGCCATGCCCGACGTGCCCACGGTGGCGCAGGCCGGCGCTGCCCTGGGCCTGACGGCTTTCGACATCAGCACCTGGTTCGGCCTCTTCGGCCCCGCCGGCCTGAGTGCCGAGACCACGACGCGCCTGAACCGCGCCTTTGTGGACGCGCTGTCATCGGCCGAGTTCAAGGCCCGCATGGCCACGCTGATGGCCGAGCCCTCACCCACCACGCCGGCCCAATTTGCGGCCTTTGCGCAGGCCGAATTGCAGAAGTACCGCGGCGTGGTGGCGGCGTCGGGCGCAAAGGCCGACTGAGGCCGACTGAGGCCAAAGCGGCCGGGCCGCACCCGGGGCCGCGCGCGCGTCAGCCCTTGGCGCTGCCCATGATGTGCAGTTCGGTCTTGCCGCTGGCGCCGCCGTGCGTGCGCACGGCCATCACATCGCCGTTGCCGCGCACCGCGAACTTCCACTCGTTGTCGGCGGCGGCCAACGGGCTCGGCATCTGGAGCTTGAAGCGCTTGTAGTCCTTGGCCGCGTCGAGCACATGGAACTCTGTCTTGCCCGACTCACCACGGCGGTTGATGCCCAACACGTCGCCATTGGCCAGCACGCCGAAGTCCCAGGTCGAGTCGGATGCCTGCAGTGCGCTTTCGGCCTGCAGCTTGAAGCGCGCGTACTTCTTGTCGGCATCGACAACGTGGATCTCGGTCTTGCCGCTCATGCCCAGGCGGTTGACGCCGACCAGGTTGCCGTCGCCATCGGCGCCGAAAGCCCAGCGCCGGTCGGTGGTGGGCAGCGCGGTCGGCGCTTGCATCCTGAAGGCCTTGTAGCTCTTGGAAGCATCCAGCACATGGATCTCGGTGCGCCCGCCAGCGCCGCCGCGATGGATGCCGGCGATGTCGCGGTTGGGCAGCGCGACGAAGTCAAAATTGTCGTCGGCGGCGGGCATCGCCGTCTCCACCTGCATCGCAAAGCGCTGGTAGCCGGCGCCGGCGTCCAGGATGTGAACCTCGACCTTGCCCGCGGCACCGCGTCGGTTGACCGCGGCGAGATTGCCGTCCGCCAGGGCCAGGAAGGTCCAGCCCTGCGGCGTGGGCTGCAGCGCGGTGGGCGCCTGCAGCTTGAAGCTCGACTGCGCTGTGGCGCGCGACAACGCGCCCCAGCCTGCCAGCAGACCGGCCGCAACGGGCGCGATCGTGAAGGCTCTGCGATTCATGAAATCTCCTTGGCGGCGCTGCGCCAGACCATCACTCGCCAAGATAGGCCGCACGCACCTTGGGGTCGGCGAGCAAGGCCTTGGCCTCGCCAGTCATCGTGATCTCGCCCGACTCCATGACGTAACCGCGATTGGCCAGCCCCAATGCGCGGCTGGCATTTTGCTCCACCAGCAAGACCGTCGTGCCGCGCTTGTGGATGTCGGCCACGACCTCGAAGATCTTGTCGACCATGATCGGGCTCAGGCCCATGCTGGGCTCGTCCAGCAGCAGCACCTTGGGCCGGGCCATCAGCGCACGGCCCATGGCCAGCATCTGCTGCTCGCCGCCGCTCATGGTGCCGGCCAGCTGCAAGGCACGCTCCTTCAGGCGCGGAAAGATCCCGAAGACCTTGTCGATGTCGGCGTCGATCTCCTTGTCGTTGCGCACGAAGGCGCCCATCTGCAGGTTCTCAAGGATGGTCATGCGCGAGAACACGCCGCGCCCCTCGGGCACCATCACCAGGCCCTGCTTGACGAGGTTCCAGGCGCCCTGCCCCTTGATGGCACGGCCCATGAACTCGATCTGCCCATCGGCCACGGTCTGGGTGCCGGTGATGGCCTTCAGCGTGGTCGTCTTGCCGGCGCCGTTGGCGCCGATCAGGCTCACCAGTTCGCCCTCGAAGACCTCGAAGCTCACGCCCTTGACGGCCTGGATGCCGCCATAGGCGACCTTCAGGCCGCTGACCTTCAACATCGTCTGTGCCATGGCTCGGCGGCCCTTCAGTGTGCGGCGGTGCCGAGGTAGGCCTCGATCACCTTGTCGTTCTTCTGCACCTCGGCGGGATTGCCTTCGGCGATCTGCTTGCCATAGTCGAGCACCGTGACGCGATCGCACAGGCCCATCACCAGCTTCACGTCGTGCTCGATGAGCAGGATGGTGCGGCCATCCTTGCGGATGCGGTCGATCAGCTCGCGCAGCACCACTTTCTCGGTGGCATTCATGCCGGCGGCCGGCTCGTCCAGTGCGATCAGCTTGGGGTCGGTGGCCAGGGCGCGCGCAATCTCGAGCCGACGCTGATCGCCGTAGCTCAGCGTGCGGGCGCGGAACTCGGCGTAGCGGCCGATGCCGACGTAGTCCAGCAGCTCCTGCGCGCGCTTGGCGATCGCCGCTTCTTCGGCCTTGAACCCCGGCGTGCGAAAGATGGCCCCCAGCAGACCGGAGTGCGTGCGCACGTGGCGGCCGACCATCACGTTCTCGAGCGCCGTCATCTCCGCAAACAGACGGATGTTCTGGAACGTGCGTGCGATGCCCTGCTTGGCCACTTCATGCACCGCGCTGGGCTTGTAGGGCTTGCCGCCGAGCTCGAAGCTGCCCGAGTCGGGCGTGTACAGCCCGGTGATGACGTTGAAGAAGGTGGTCTTGCCGGCGCCGTTGGGGCCGATCAGGCCGTACACCTGCCCGGCGCGGATGGTGATGCCAACGTCTGACAGCGCCTGCAGGCCGCCGAAGCGTTTGCTGACCTGTTCGACCTTGAGAACGATGTCTGTCATGGTCGTCCCCTTCAGTTCGCCGGGCCGACCGGCGTCGGCGCGGCCTTGCCGTGCTCGGGCGACGGCCACAGGCCGCGTGGGCGCAGCAGCATGATGATGATCATGGCCAGCGCGATGAGCAGCTGGCGCAGGATGGAGGCATCGAGCCGCCCGCCCGTGATCTGCTGCAAGGGGCCGGCCACATAGCGCAGGACCTCTGGCAACGCCGCCAGCATCACGGCGCCCAGGATGACGCCCGGCAGGTGCCCCATGCCGCCGAGCACGACCATGGCCACGATCATCACGCTCTCCATCAGGCTGAACGATTCGGGCGAGACGAAGCCCTGGAAGGACGCGAACATCGAGCCCGACACGCCACCGAATGTGGCGCCCATGCCGAAGGCCAGCAGCTTCATGTTGCGCGTGTTGATGCCCATCGCCTTGGCCGCGATCTCGTCTTCGCGGATCGCCATCCAGGCACGGCCGATGCGGCTGGTCTCCAGGCGGTGGCAGATGACGACGCTCACCACCACCAGAAAGAGGAACAGGTAGTAGTACAGCGTGACGGAGGGAATGCCAAACCCGAACAGCTCGGTCTTCTTGCTGAAGTCCAGCCCCATGAAGGACATGGAGTCGATGCGGTCCAGCCCGCGCGGCCCGTTGGTGATGTTGACGGGGTGCTCGAGGTTGTTCAGGAACACGCGGATGATTTCGCCGAAGCCCAGGGTCACGATGGCCAGGTAGTCGCCGCGCAGCTTGAGCACCGGTGTGCCCAGCAGCACGCCAGCCATTCCAGCCAGCACCGCCGCCAGCGGGATCACCGCCCACACGGGCGTGTGCAGACCACCCGGAAACAGCGCGGCAATCCACGGAAAGTTCTCCCACAGGTGCGGGCTGGCGAGCAGCGCATACATGTACGCGCCGACGGCGTAGAAGGCCACGAAGCCCAGGTCCAGCAAGCCGGCGTAGCCGACCACGATGTTCAGGCCCAGCGCCAGCAGCACGTACAACAACGCCAGCGCCATGATGCGCACCCAGCCCTGGCCGAACTGCTGCGCAAACAGCGGCAGCGCCACCAGCGCCAGAGCGCAGATAAAAAAGGTGAGGTACTTGCGGTTCATGCCTTGTCCCCCGGGTCAGGCGCGGTCGGCGACACGTTCGCCCAGCAGGCCCTGGGGCCGCAGCGTCAGCACCAGGATCAGCGCCACGAAGGCGAAGACGTCGGCATAGTGGCTGCCCAGCACGCCACCGGTCAGGTCGCCCAGGTAACCCGCGCCCAGGGCCTCGACCAGCCCGAGAAGGATGCCGCCGACTACCGCGCCACTGAGGTTGCCAATGCCGCCCAGCACGGCTGCGGTGAAGGCCTTCAGCCCCGGCAGGAAGCCCATGGTGTGCTGCACAGTGCCGTAGTTGGCGGCCCACATCACGCCGGCCACCGCAGCCAATACGGCGCCGATGATGAAGGTGGCCGAGATCACCACGTCGGGCTTGACGCCCATCAGCGCGGCGACGCGCGGGTTCTCGGCCGTGGCGCGCATGGCGCGCCCGAGCTTGGTCTTGTTCACCAGGTACATCAGGCTGGCCAGGATCACCGCCGTGAGGCCCAGGATCAGGATCTGTGTGACGGTGATGACCGGGCCGCCGAGGTCGATGGGCTCGCTGGGCAGCAGCGCCGGGTAAGGCTTGGGGTTGGGCTTCCAGATGATCATGGCCAAGGTCTGCAGCAGCAGGCTCATGCCCATGGCGGTGATCAAGGGCGCCAGCCTCGGTGCCGATCGAAGTGGCCGGTAGGCGAGCTTCTCGATGCTGAAGTTGAGCGCCGCGCAGACCACGATGGCGCACATCAGCGACATCAGCATCAGCGCCCATCCGGGCGCCCCGGTGTCGGCCAGTGCGGTGACCACCGTCCAGCTGGTGAGCGCACCAAACATCAGCACCTCGCCATGCGCGAAGTTGATGAGGTTGATGATGCCGTAGACCATCGTGTAGCCCAGCGCCACCAGCGCATACATGCTGCCCAGCACGAGGCCGTTGATGATCTGCTGGAAGAAGGTTTCCATTGCGGGGGGACTCCAGTTGCCGCACGGCGTGCGGCCCGACCACAGCGCATGCAAAAAGCTCGCCTAGCCGGACGCGCACGGGCCAAGAGGGCCCTGCGGTTGAAAATCATTCTAGGTGGCGCCTTGCTGCGGATCGGGCCGGGCTTACCCCCTTGGCCGTACGCCAACCAAGCGCTGGCGGGCTGGCCGTCACCTCGGAGCGTCAGTCCTGCGGCGTCGCGTCGCCGCGCGCAGCAAGGTCGCGCCGACGCAGCTCGGCCAGTCGCTCGCCGATACGCAGCTCCAGGCCGCGCGCCACGGGTTCATAGAAGCGGCGGCCCTGCAAGGCATCGGGCAGGTACTGCATGCCCGCGGCGTAGCCGTCGGGTTCGTCGTGTGCGTAACGGTAGCCTGCGCCGTGCCCGATGTCCTTCATCAGGCGCGTCGGCGCATTGCGCAGATGCATCGGCACCGGCCGGGTGCCTTCCTGGCGCACCAGCTCTCGAACCTCGCCCCAGGCCTTGTAGACGGCGTTGGACTTGGGCGCCACCGCCAGGTAGGTGACGGCTTGCGCCAGGGCCAGTTCGCCCTCGGGCGAGCCCAAGCGCTCGAAGACCTCGGCCGCGTCAAGCGCCAGGCGCAGCGCGCGCGGGTCGGCAAGGCCAATGTCCTCGCTGGCCATGCGCACGATGCGCCGCGCGGCGTAGCGTGGGTCCATGCCGGCGTCGAGCAGGCGCGCCAGCCAGTACAGCGCGGCGTCGGGGTCAGAGCCGCGCACCGACTTGTGCAGTGCCGAGATGGTGTCGTAGAACACATCGCCGCCCTTGTCGCCCCGGCGCAGCATGCGGCCGAGGGCGGCTTCGAGCTCCACCGGCGTGATGGCCGCGGCGTGCGGATGCGCGGCGACGGCGCTCTCAAAGGCGTTGAGCAGTCGGCGCCCGTCACCATCGGCGAAGGCGATCAGCCGCTCGCGTGCCGCGGCGTCCACGGGCGGCCCGGGCTGCGCAGACTGAGCACGGTCGAGCAAGGCGCCAAGGTCGGCTTCGTCCAGCGACTCGAGCACATGCACCGTGGCGCGCGAGAGCAAGGCCGCGTTGACTTCGAACGAGGGGTTCTCGGTCGTCGCACCGATGAAGCTGAACAGCCCCGCCTCGACGTGCGGCAAGAAAGCGTCTTGCTGTGCCTTGTTGAAGCGGTGCACCTCGTCGACAAACAGCACGGTGGCGCGGCCGGCGCGGCGCAAGGCCTCGGCCTGCTCTACCGCGTCGCGGATGTCCTTGACGCCGGCCAGCACCGCCGACAACACGATGAAGTGCGCGCCAGTGGCCGCCGCCAGCAAGCGCGCCAGCGTCGTCTTGCCCACGCCCGGCGGGCCCCACAGGATCATCGAGGGCAGTCGTCCGGACTCGAAGGCCACGCGCAGCGGCCGCCCGCTCGCCAGCAGGTGGCGCTGGCCCACGACATCGTCCAGCGTGGCGGGCCGCAAGCGCTCGGCCAGCGGCACCTCGGGCCGCGCAGCCGGGGCCGCGTCGGCAAACAGCGGATCCTGCGTCGGCATGGGCTGGATTGTCGCAGCGGGCCGGCCAGCGGGCTGAAATGGCGGGCCCGAGGCCGTCATTTCAATCTTGCCGGTGTGGCGTTGGACGTGGACACTCGACCCCATCATCCGAAACCGACGCGGATCGCCGCGCCTCGCCCGAGAGGACCTCCCTGCCATGAGCATCGCCCCGTCAGCCGCCAACGCTGCCCAAGCCAACGCCGCCGTGCAGGCAGCCCACGCCGGAACGCGCGAGTACCTGTCGTTCAAGCTGGGCGCCGAGGAATACGGCATCGACATCCTGCGCGTGCAAGAGATCCGCGGCTACGAGGCGCCGACACGCATCGCCAACGCGCCCGACTTCATCAAGGGTGTGGTCAACCTGCGCGGCGTGATCGTGCCCATCGTCGACATGCGGCTGCGCTTCGGCCTGTCCGACGTGCAGTACAACAGCTTCACCGTCGTCATCATCCTGAACATCGCCGGGCGCACCGTGGGCATGGTGGTCGACTCGGTGAGTGACGTGCTCGAACTCAAAGCCGAAGAGATCCGGCCCGCGCCCGAATTCAACGGCGCCATCGACGCCAGCTACATCACCGGCCTGGGCAGCGTGAAGACGGGCGACGCGCTGCGCATGCTGATCCTGATGGACATCGAACACCTGATGCAGAGCCCGGAGATGGGCTTGGTAGACGCGGCGGGCTGAGCGTGAAGGTCGCCAAGTTCGTCTGCTGACGGCCCGCTACTGCTCGATCACGTCGGCGCCCGGCGGCGGCGTGAAGCGAAAACGTTCTGGCGCGATTGCGGTGTTCGGTACGAAGCCGGTGAAGTCCAGCTTTGAGCGCTGGCCAAAGCTGTCGGTGATCTCCACCGCCACCAGCGTGCGACCGCGAAACCCCACCCGCATGGCCTGGAACGGCCCATCCTTGGCACGCGGCGTGGCCAGCGCCCAATCGACGCCGTCTCGTGAGGGCTGCGGCGTGAGCGTGAACTCGGGCTCCAGGCTGGCGCCCGCCAGCAGCGCGGCCGGTGTCGCGCCGAGCGCCTGGTCGATGCGCCGCGAACTCGCCTGGTTGAGATCCGGGTCGTGCAGCCAGACCTTCTGTCCGTCGGCGACGATGAGTTGCTGGAACGGCTTGACGTAGGCAAAGCGAAAGCGGTTGGGCCGAGCGAACTCGAACTCGCCGCTGCTCACTTTGGTGCGCGCGCCGTCGGCTGAAGTCACGGCCTGCGTGAAGGCGGCGCGGCCGCTCTTCACGTCGCGAACAAACTCGCGCAGCGTGTCCACCGCGTCGGCGTGGGCCCCTGCGCCGGCCAACAGAAGAATCAAAACAGCCAGGTGCTTCATTCGTCCTTCTTCGGTATCAGGATGTCGCGGCTGCCGGCGTGGCCCATCGCAGAGACCAGACCCGACTGCTCCATCTGCTCGAGCAGCCGCGCGGCGCGGTTGTAGCCGATGCGCAGGTGGCGCTGCACCAGCGAGATCGAGGCCCGGCGGTGCTGCAGCACCACCTGCACCGCCTGGTCGTACATCGGGTCGCTCTCGGTGCCCTGGCCGCCGGGCAGCGCGCCGGCCTCGCCACCGGCCGCGTCGCCATCGAGCACGCCGCCTTCGAGGATGCCCTCGATGTAGTTCGGCGCGCCCTGCGTCTTCAGGTAGCTGACGACTCGGTGCACTTCTTCGTCGCTGACGAAGGCGCCGTGCACGCGCACCGGCAGCCCGGTGCCGGGCGTCAGGTAGAGCATGTCGCCTTGGCCCAGCAGGGCCTCGGCGCCCATCTGGTCGAGGATGGTGCGGCTGTCGATCTTGCTGCTGACCTGGAAGCTCAGGCGCGTCGGGATGTTGGCCTTGATGAGGCCGGTGATGACATCCACGCTGGGCCGTTGCGTGGCGAGAATGAGGTGGATGCCGGCGGCGCGCGCCTTCTGCGCCAGGCGCGCGATCAGCTCCTCGATCTTCTTGCCGACCACCATCATCAGGTCGGCCAACTCGTCGATCACCACCACCACGTGCGGCAGGCGCTCCAGCGGCTCGGGCGCCTCGGGCGTCAGGCTGAAGGGGTTGCCCAGCTTCTCGCCGCGCTCGCCGGCCTCGTTGATCTTGCGGTTGTAGCCGGCCAGGTTGCGCACGCCCAGCTTGCTCAGCAGCTTGTAGCGGCGCTCCATCTCGCCGACGCACCAGTTGAGCGCGTTGGCCGCCTGCTTCATGTCCGTCACCACCGGCGCCAGCAGGTGCGGGATGCCCTCGTAGACGCTCATCTCGAGCATCTTGGGGTCGATCAGGATCAGCCGCACGTCGCGTGCCTCGGCCTTGTAGAGCAGGCTCAGGATCATCGCGTTGATGCCCACGCTCTTGCCCGAACCGGTGGTGCCGGCCACCAGGCAATGCGGCATCTTGGCCAGGTCGGCCACCACCGGCTTGCCGACGATGTCCTTGCCCAGGCCCATGGTCAGCATCGAGGCCGATTCGTTGTAGACCTCGGAGCCCAGGATCTCCGACAAACGGATGATCTGGCGCCGCGCGTTGGGCAGTTCCAGCGCCATGAAGTTCTTGCCCGGGATGACCTCGACGACGCGGATGCTCACCAGCGACAGCGAGCGTGCCAAGTCGCGCGCCAGGCCGACGATCTGCGCGCCCTTGACGCCGGTGGCCGGCTCGATCTCGTAGCGCGTGATCACCGGGCCCGGGCTGGCCGCCACCACGCGCACCTCGACGCCGAAGTCCTTGAGCTTTTTCTCGATCAACCGGCTGGTCATCTCCAGCGACTCGGGCGTGACACTTTCCTGGCGCGAACCCGTCACGCCGTCGAGCAAGTCGACCTGCGGCAGCTTGGTGTCCGCCAGCTCGACGAAGAGCGGCTTCTGGCGCTCCTTGGCGACGCGCTGCGAGGGCGGGATGTCCATCACCGGTGCTGCGATGACCAGCGGCACATGGTCTTGCACCTCATGGCGCTGCACCTCGACGATCGCCTCGCGCTCCTGCGCGGCCAGTTCACCCAGTCGGCGGTCCTCTTCCAGATCGCGGCGGCCCTGGCGGCGTTCGCGCAGGCCGTCCAGACGTTCGCCGATGGCTTCGGCCAGGCGCAACCACGAGAAGCGAAGCGCCAGCGACGTGCCCACCACCAACAGCGCTATCCACAGCACGCCGGAGCCGGCAAAGCCCAGCCAGCGCATCGACAACGCACCCACCGCGTAGCCCAGCACGCCGCCGGCATGGCCGGGCAGCAGTTGCTCCCAACGGTAAAGGCGGGTCCACTCGAGCGCAGAGCTGGCCGTCATCAGCAAGGCCAAGCCGACCCAGAAGATCCAGCGCGGCGGCAGCGTCTCGGCCGACTCGGGGCGCCACTGGCGCGCCAGCGCGGACAACCAGGCGCGCAGGCTCACGGGCACCAGCCACCAAGCCGAGAAGCCGAACAAAAACAGCACCATGTCCGCCACCCGCGCGCCCAACAGCCCGGCGCGGTTGCGAAGTGCATCGCCAGTGCCCGAGGTGGTGAATGCCGGATCGGCGGCCTGGTGGGTAACCATGGCCAGCACGAACAGCAGCCAGCTCAACGCAGTCAACAGAAGCAAGGCCTGGCGCCGCCAAACTGGCGCACCGGCCGACGCCGGCGTGGCATCAGCGCCGGCCTCGCCGCGCAGCGATCCAAGAGGAAAACTCATGGCCGGCATTGTGGCCGATAGGGCCCGGCCCTTGCGGTCACCCGCACGGATGCCAGCCCCGGGCTCAGTCGGGCTGCAGCCGTTCCTTGAGGATCACCGAGCCGTTCTCTTGCGTCTCGATGACGCCGCGTTCCTCTAGGTCCTTCATGACCCGGCTGACCATCTCGCGCGATGCGCCCACCACCTTGGCCATGTCCTGGCGGCTCACCTTGTGGCGGATGATCTTGACGCCATTGATCTCTTCGGCCATCTCGAGCAGCGTGCGTGCGACACGGCCGTAGACGTCGAGCAGGGCCAGCGACTCGATCTGACGATCGGCATTGCGCAGCCGGCGCACAAGGCCGCGCATGATGCCGTAGGACAGCGTGCTGTTCTCGGGCAGGCAGCGCGCAAAGTCGGCGCGCGCCAGCACCAACATGTCGGTCTGGATTTCGGCGCGCACGGTGGCCGAGTGCGACTCGTTGTCGATGAGGCTCATCTCGCCGACATAGTCACCCGACTCGAGCACCGCCAGGATGACCTCGCGTCCGCGCGAGTCCGCGGTGAGCACGCGGGCGCGACCGTTGAGCAGGATGAACAGCGCATTGCTCTTGCGCCCCTGCTCCACCACCAGCTCGCCGCGGCGAAAGCGACGCTTGACGACGCTGTCGGCGATGGCCTGGGCCTGGTCGACGGTGAGCATCGAGAACAGCGGCACGCGCCGGATCAGATCGAGGTTGGACATCAGCGACATCAGCAGGCTCCCTTTGTTGATTTACGGTGCGGAATTGGTGGGCGACGACGATCAGTCTGCAAGAATCCGGCTATTGTGCCCATTGGACGGCTTGTGCCCACCGCGGCGCGCCCCGATATACCCTGGGCAAATCGGCACCCCGTGCCGCCCCTACCCGAATGCCTGATCACATGACAGCCACCACACAGCACGCCCGCGTCCTCATCCTCGGTTCTGGCCCCGCCGGCTACACCGCCGCGCTGTATGCCGCGCGGGCCAATCTGCAGCCCATGCTCATCACCGGCATCGCCCAGGGCGGCCAGTTGATGACCACCACGGACGTCGACAACTGGCCCGCCGACGTGGCCGGCGTGCAGGGGCCCGAGCTGATGCAACGCTTCTTGCAGCATGCCGAACGATTCAATACCAAGATCGTGTTCGACCACATCCACACGGTGGATTTCGGCAGCCGGCCGTTCACACTGAAGGGCGATTCGGGCACCTACACCTGCGATGCCCTGATCATCGCCACCGGCGCCAGCGCCAAGTACCTGGGACTGCCCAGCGAACAGGCCTTCATGGGCCGCGGCGTCAGCGGCTGCGCCACCTGCGATGGCTTTTTCTATCGCGGCGACGTGGTCGCGGTGGTCGGTGGCGGCAACACCGCCGTCGAGGAGGCGTTGTACCTGTCCAACATCGCCAGCACCGTGCACCTGGTGCACCGGCGCGACAAGTTTCGCGCCGAGGCCATCCTGATCGACAAGCTGCATGCCAAGGTCGAGGCCGGCAAGATGAAGCTGCACCTTTGGAACACGCTCGACGAAGTGCTGGGCGACGCCAGCGGCGTGACCGGCGTGCGCCTGCGCAGCACACGCGGCGATGGCGACACGACCGAGCTGACGCTCAAGGGCTGTTTCATTGCCATCGGACACCAGCCCAACACCGACATCTTCAAGGGCCAGCTCGAGATGAAGGACGGCTACATCGTCACCAAGACCGGGTTGGTCGGCATGGCCACCATGACCAGCGTGCCGGGCGTGTTTGCGGCCGGCGATGTACAGGACCACGTCTACCGACAGGCCATCACCAGCGCCGGCACGGGCTGCATGGCGGCGCTGGACGCACAGCGATTCCTGGAGCAGCAAGACGCCTAGCCGCACAAGTCGAGCTATAATTGCGGGCTTTGCCGGACGTCGTGCAGCGGTTGCACGCGTAGCCGGCGGCAAGACCAACATTTCTGGAGAGCGTCATGGCACGCGTCTGTCAAGTCACCGGCAAGCGCCCAATGGTGGGCAACAATGTTTCACACGCGAACAACAAGACCAAGCGCCGCTTTCTGCCCAACCTGCACTACCGCCGTTTCTGGGTCGAGGGCGAGAACCGCTGGGTGCGTCTGCGCATCAGCAATGCAGCGCTGCGCCTGATCGACAAGGTGGGCATCGAGCAGGTCGTCGCCGACCTGCGCGCCCGCGGCGAAATCTGAACCCCTAGGAGAGCATCATGGCCAGCAAAGGCGGACGCGAAAAAATCAAGCTGGAGTCCACAGCGGGCACCGGTCACTTCTACACCACGAGCAAGAACAAGAAGACGACGCCCGAAAAGCTCGAATTCCTGAAGTTCGATCCCAAGGCGCGCAAGCACGTGCTCTACAAAGAGATCAAGCTGAAGTAAGGCGCTGCGGCAAGCCGCCGCGCGCCACGAACGAAAGACCCGCCGAGGCGGGTTTTTTGTTGCCTGACTCGGCAGCAACAAAGAAAAAGGGGCTCCGAGGAGCCCCTAGTTTGCTTAAGTAGTCGCCTTGTTCAGCGGACCACTGCAATCTGCTCGCGCTTGCCGCCCTTGTAGGTGTACAGGGTCAGCGCGCCGTTCTTGATGTCACCCTTGGCGTCGAAGCCGATGGTGCCGGTCACACCCTTGTAGCCGTCAGTCTTGGCCAGCACGGGCAGGTACTTGGCCGGGTCGGACGAGCCGGCCTTGACCATCGCGGCCACCATCACATTGACGGCGTCGTACACGTACGGTGCATAGACCTGCACGTCGGCGTTGTACTTCTTCTTGAAGGCGACGCTGAAGTCCTCCATCGACTTCTTGGCTGCGCCCTCGACACCGCCCGCTTCTGCGCAGACGACCTGGCCGTCACCCATAGTGCCAGCGGCCAGCTTGGGCAGCTCGCTCGAGCAGATGCCGTCGCCGCCGACAAACTTGGCTTCGATGCCCAACTGCTTCATCTGGCGCATCATCGGGCCGGCCACCGCGTCCATGCCGCCGAAGAAGACGATGTCCGGCTTCTTGGCCTTCAGGCTGGTCAAGATGGCGGTGAAGTCGGTTGCCTTGTCGTTGGTGAACTCACGGCCCACGGTCTTGCCGCCAGCGGCCTTGACGCCCTTCTCGAACTCATCGGCCACACCCTGGCCGTAGGCAGTGCGGTCGTCGATGACGGCGATGCTCTTGCCCTTGAGTTCCTTCACCGAGTAGCGGCCCAGCGTGCCACCCAGGTGCACGTCGTCAGCGACGACGCGGAAGGTGGTCTTGTAGCCTTGGCGGGTGAACTTGGGGTTGGTTGCCGAAGGGCTGATCTGCGGAATGCCGGCGTCGCTGTAAATCTTGGACGCGGGAATCGAGGTACCTGAATTCAGGTGGCCGATAACGCCCATGACCTTGCTGTCGACCAGCTTCTGCGCCGCAGCCGTGCCCTGCTTCGGGTCGCCAGCGTCGTCTTCGGCCAGCAGTTCGAGCTTGACCTTCTTGCCGCCGATCGTCACGCCCTTGGCGTTGAGTTCTTCGATCGCCATGCGGGCGCCGTTCTCGTTGTCCTTGCCCAGGTGGGCGATCTGGCCGCTGGTGGGGCCGACGTGGCCAATCTTGACCACGTCTTGCGCGAAGACGGGGCCACCGATCAGGATGGCGGTGGCGGCGACGATCACGTTCAACTTGACTTGCATGCAAAAACCTCCGGTGGTGGGTGGGTGCCGTCGTCTGCCGACAGGCATCGATAAAAAACCAAGCCAGCGACGATAGCGCAAAAAAAGTCACACCCCAAGCGGGGATTTCTCGGATTCATCGTGAGCCGGCGTGGCCACCGCCGCAGCCGCGCGCAACGCCGCCGCTACCACGATTTCGCGCAGCGCCGGCACAAGTTCAGCCCGCGTGTCGCGGATCAGCCCGTCGGCCGCACGCGCCAGCGCCGGGGCCAGCGCCTCGCGCAAGCGCGACTCGAACATCGCGTCGACGTGCAGCACCACCTCATCAAGAATCCGCTGCATCAGCGCGGCCTCATCGAAGGCAGGTGGCGGCGCTGCGATGACTGCTGGCGGCTCGTCGATCACGGCCACCCGCGCGACTTCGTCGGACAGCCCAAAGATGACTTCGTCGCCGGGGCCGAACTCGAGGACCTCGGTCAGCGTCGGCAGACGGTCAGCGTCTGGCGGCTGGCGCAGATCACTCACGAGCGCCCGCCGGGTGATGCGTGATCTCCAGTCCGGCCGCCTTGTAAGCCCGCCAGCGCTCGCGGCCACGCGCTGCCTCATCGGGTTCGGCGCCGACGATCTCGATCAGCCGCTGCAGCGCCTGCGGTGCAGCGGGCGCATCGGCGCCGATGTTCACGCGCACCGTGGGTGCGCCGTCCAGACTGACATCGCCGGTGGCCAGCCAGATGGGCGTCATCGCCGCTGCTGCGACTGCGGCGCCCGGCACGCGCACATGCGGTATGAAGTCGCGCTCGTCAAAGGTCCAGAGCATTCGATCAAGCGCCCCCAGAACATCCGCCGGCGCCGTGACCAGCACCTGCACGCCCTGCCGGTAGGCTTTGCGCAGCAGGCGGCAGGCGAAGTCCAGCGGGTCCGTCACGCCGGTGTGGAACTCGACCTCGGTCATCGGGCAGAGCGGCTAACTTTGCTGCCTCGGACGCGGGTGCCGCGCAGCGGCGCCTTCACCCGCCCTTGGCGCGCGCCAGCACGAAGTGCGTCAGCAAGGGCACCGGGCGGCCGGTGCCGCCCTTGGCCGCGCCCGACTTCCAGGCCGTGCCGGCAATGTCAAGGTGCGCCCAGCGCAGCTTGGCGGTGAAGCGCTTGAGGAACATCGCCGCCGTGATGGCGCCGCCAGCACGGCCGCCGACGTTGCCCATATCGGCGAAACTGCTCTTCAGAGCCTCGTCGTATTCCTCGTCCAGCGGCATGCGCCAGGCGGGATCCAGCGCTTCATCACCCGCGGCCAGCAGTTCGGCAGCCAGCGCGTCGTCGCTGCTGAACAGACCTGATCGGTGGTGGCCCAATGCAATCACGCAGGCGCCCGTCAGCGTCGCGATGTCGACCACGGCGGCTGGCTTGAAGCGCTCGGCATAGGTCAGCGCGTCGCACAGGATGAGCCGACCTTCGGCATCGGTGTTCAGGATCTCGATGGTCTGGCCCGACAGGCTGGTCACCACGTCGCCCGGCTTGACGGCGCGGCTGCTGGGCATGTTCTCGCAGGCCGGGATGATGCCGATCAAGTTGACCCGGGCCTTGGCCCCAGCCACCGCCCGCAGCGTACCCAGCACGCTGGCGGCGCCACCCATGTCGAACTTCATCTCATCCATCTCGGGCGCCGGCTTGATGGAGATGCCACCGGTGTCGAAGGTGATGCCCTTGCCCACCAGCACCACTGGCGCTTCCTTCTTGCCGCCGCCGTTGTACCGCGCGATGATGAACTTGGGCGGCTCGGCCGAGCCTTGCGCGACCGCCAGGAACGACCCCATGCCCAGCTTGGCGCAGTCGGCGCGGTCGAGTACCTCGACCTTGAAGTCGAACTCTTTGCCCAGGCGGCGTGCCGTGTCGGCCAGATGCGTGGGTGTGCAATGGTTGGCCGGCAGGTTGGCCAGTTCGCGTGCCAGCGCCGTGCCGGCGGCGAGCGATTCGCCCAGGTGCAGCGCATCCGTCAGCATCGCTGATTCGGCCTTGCCGCACAGCAGCGACACGCGCTGCAGCTTGCCCGCAGCTGCCGCGCTCGGCTTGGTCTGGCGGTAGACGTAGAGCGTCTCGTCGACAGCGGCCACGAGTGCCTTGGCGTGACCCGCGGCCCATGTGCCGCCGATGTAGGCCACGACGAGATGTTGACTGCCACCGCCCTTGACCGCCGCCACGCCAGTGGCGATGGCCTTCTTGAATGCCTTTGCGGTGCCATCAAGGGCGCAGGTGAAGACCACGCGGGCGGCCTTCACGTCGGCCATGCCATGCACGTACAGCAGGCTGCCGGCCTTGAATGCGAAGTCACCGGCCTTGACCGCTGCGTTCAGCACGCTGGCCAGCGGCCCGTCTAGACCCTCCGGCACAGCCGTGCCCGCGAGCACGACGAGCAGCGCATCGGCCGCCACACCGGCCACAGCGCCGGCCCCGATCACCTGGGTCTTGAAGTCCATAATTCGATCCAACCTGGGAAAACGGCGGATGTTATTCGATTCAACTGTGCGCCGTGAGCTCTCGCGGGGCTTCGGCGCCACCTTGGTGGTCATCCTCACCATCATGTTGACGATGCTCTTGATCCGCACCGTGGGCCAGGCGGCCAGCGGCGCCGTGGCGCCCCAGGACGTGGTGCTGCGCTGGGCTATGTCGCGCTCGGCCAGCTGCCGATGATGCTGTCACTGTCGATGTTCGTGGCCATCGTGGTGGCGCTTGGGCGCATGTACCGCGACAACGAGATGGCGATCTGGTTTGCCAGCGGCGTGAGCCTGTCGCGCTTCGTGCGGCCGGTGTTGCGCACCTGCTGGCCGGTGCTGGTGGTGGTGGGCCTGCTGGTGCTGTTCGTCTGGCCCTGGGGCAATCGCAGCAGCCAGGAGCTGCGCGACCGCTACCAGCAGCGCTCCGACCTGGCGCGTATCACGCCTGGCGTGTTTCAGACTTCGGCCGACGGCCGGCGCGTGTTTTTTGTCGAGCGCGAAAGCACCGACGGCATCAATGCGCGCAACGTCTTCATCCTGAACCGCGACGACAGGCGCGAATCGGTCACCACGGCCCGCGCGGGCCGGCTCGAAAACGAACGCGACAGTCGCTATCTGGTGCTCGAACGGGGCCAGCGCAGCGACGTCGACCTGAGAGGCGGCGAGCGCATGCTGTCGAGCTTCGAAGGCTACCGCGTGCTGGCCAGCGAACGCGCGCTGGGGGCCGGCGAGGACCGTCCGCCCAGAACGGTCAGCACGATCGATCTCGTCCGCCAGCCCACCGCGCGCCATCGCGGCGAGTTGACCTGGCGCATCGGGCTCGTGCTGGCGGCGGCCAACTTGCTGCTGCTGGGCATCGGTCTGGCGGCGACCAACCCGCGCCGGGCCAGCAACTGGAACCTGCTGTTTGCGTTGATGACCTTTGTCGTCTACTACAACCTCGTCAACCTCACGCAGGCCTGGGTGGTCAACGGCCGCGTGGACATGGGTGCCGCACTGGCTGCCGTGCACGGCAGCGCCTTCGCGCTGGCGTTGGCGCTGCTGTGGTGGCGCGACCACGCCGCAGTGCTGCGGCCGTGGCGGCTGGCGCGAGTCAGGGCCGCGGCATGAAGACCGTGCGTCGCCTGCTCTACCGCGACATCGTCGCCTCGGTGATGTTTGTCTCACTGGCCTTCCTGTCGCTCTTCTTCTTCATCGACCTGGTGGAAGAGCTCGACGGCGTGGGCAATCGCGGGCGCAACATCGGCACCGCGTTGCAGGCGGCGGCACTCGTCCTGCCCAGCCACTTCTACGAGCTGTTTCCCATCGCGGTGCTGATCGGCACCATCTACTCGCTGGCCCGGCTTGCGCAGTCGTCTGAGTTCACCATCCTGCGCACCGGCGGCCTGAGCCCCGGCCGCGCCCTGGGCCTGCTCGCGGCGCTGGGCGCGGCATTCGCGGTGCTGACCTTCGCGGTGGGCGATTTCGTCGCGCCGGCCTGCGAGCGCGAGCTGGCCCTGCTCAAGGCGCGAGCCAGCGGCGGCATCCGGCTGGGCGGTGCCGGTGCCTGGCTCAAGGAGCGCCGCAGCACGCCCGACGGTGAGCGCAGCTTTTCCGTCAACGTCGCCGGTGCCACCGCCGGCGGTGCGCTGGCTGGCATCCGCATCTTCGAGTTCGACCCCGACGGCCGCCTGCTCACGCGCATCGAGGCGCGTGAGGGCCGCGTCGGCAGCGACGGCAGCTGGGCGCTGAGCACCGCCGCCGTCGCGCGCTGGCCACTGCCGCGCAGCGAAGGCACGTCGCAGGTGCAAGTCGAGCAGCACGCGCAGCTCTTGTGGCCCAGCACGCTCAGCGCCAAGGTCGTGGCCGCGGCCGTGCTGCCCTTGGGCACGATGACGACGCTGGAACTGTGGCGCTACAGCGCCCACCTCAGCGATCAGGAGCAAGCCGTCCAGGGGCATCAAGTCCGCTTCTGGCGCAAGGCGCTGTACCCGCTGGCCTGTCTGGTGATGGTCGCGCTGGCCTTGCCTTTCGCCTACCTGCACGCGCGCGCCGGCAGCGTCAGCCTCAAGGTCTTTGGCGGCATCCTGCTCGGCATCAGCTTCGTGCTGCTGCACAACCTGTCGGGACACCTCGCCACCTTGAAGGGCTGGACGCCCTGGGTGGCGGCGGCGGCGCCCAGTGGCCTGTACCTGTTGCTGTCGATGGCGGCCTTCGCCTGGCTGGTGCGTTACCGTTGAGCACGATGACGAATTCGAGCACCGGCCTGATCCTCTTCGCCCACGGCGCCCGCGACCCGCGCTGGGCCGCGCCCTTCGAAGCCGTGGCGGCGCAGGTGCGCACGCTGCGGCCTGGCGTGCCCGTGAGGTTGGCCTTTCTCGAATTCATGACGCCGACCCTGCCCGACGCCGGCGCCAATCTGGCCGGGTGCGGCTGCACCCGCATCGAGGTGCTGCCGATGTTCCTGGGTGCCGGCGGCCATGTGCGCAAGGACCTGCCGCTGCTGCTGGATGCCTTGCGCGCCGCGCACCCGCAAGTGCCGGTCACGCTGCACCCGGCCGTGGGCGAGGTCGACGGCGTCGTCGCGGCCATGGCCGCAGCGGCCGTTGCCGCATTGGGCAGCGCGCCATGAACCTGCACCAGTTTCGCTTCGTGCAAGAGGCGGTGCGCCGCAAGCTCAACCTCACCGAGACCGCCAAGGCGCTGTTCACGTCGCAGCCCGGCATCAGCAAGGCCATTCTCGAGCTCGAAGAAGAGCTGGGCGTGGACATCTTTGCCCGCCACGGCAAGCGCCTGAAGCGCGTCACCGAACCCGGCCAGCAGGTGCTGCGCTCGATCGAAATCGTCATGCGCGAGGTGGCCAACCTCAAGCGCATCGGCGAGGAATACTCCAAGCAGGACGCCGGCACCCTGTCGATCGCCACCACGCACACCCAGGCGCGCTACTTCCTGCCGGCGCCGGTGGCCGAGTTGCGCCGACGTTACCCCAAGGTACAGGTGGTGCTGCACCAGGGCATGCCCGAGCAGGTGGCGCGCATGCTGCTGGACGACGTGGCCGAGATCGGCCTGGCCACCGAGGCGCTGGGCGCCCACGCCGATCTCATCACCCTGCCCTGCTACGAATGGCAGCACGCGATGGTGGTGCCGACGGCCCACCCGCTCGCGGCGGTGGAGCGGCCGACGCTGGAGCAACTGGCCGCGCATGCCCTCGTGATGTACCAGCCCACGATGACCGGCCGCACCCGAATCGACCAGGCCTTTGAGCGCGCACGCCTGAAGCCCATGGTCGCGCTCGAAGCGATTGACTCCGACGTCATCAAGACCTATGTGCGCCTGGGCCTTGGCGTGGGCATCGTCAGCGAATTGGCGATGCGCGCCGAGCCCGCTGATGCCGATCTGGTGGCACGGCCACTGGGCCATCTGTTCGGCGCCAACGTCACGCGCGTGGCCTTCAAGCGCGGTGCCTACCTGCGCCAGTTTGTGACCGCATTTGCCGAACTGCTGTCGCCCAACCTGTCGGCCGCGCTCATCGCGCGCGCAATGAGCGGCCAGGGCAGCGACTACCAACTCTGAACGCCACGACATGAGCCCCCTCGAACCCACCGCGCCCGCGATCCGAAGCCGGCTGCCGCAGGTCGGCACGACCATCTTCACCGTCATGTCGGCGCTGGCCCAAGAGACCGGCGCGGTCAATCTCGGCCAGGGCTTCCCGGACTTTGATTGCGATCCGGCGCTGGTGGACCACGTCACCGCCGCCATGCGCGAAGGCCTCAACCAGTACCCGCCGATGACCGGCCTGCCGGTGCTCCGCGAGCGCGTGGCCGACAAGATCGCGGCCCTCTACGGCCGCCGCTACGACGCGGCCACCGAGATCACCATCACGGCTGGCGCCACGCAGGCCATCCTCACCGCCGTGCTGTGCTGTGTGCAGCCGGGCGACGAGGTCATCGTGCTCGAACCCTGCTACGACAGCTACGGCCCCAGCATTGAACTGGCCGGCGGCAGCGTGGTGCGCGTGCCGCTCACGCCGGGCAGCTTCCGGCCCGACTTCGCGCGCATCGCCGCGGCCATGACGCCGCGCACCCGGCTGCTCATGATCAACAGCCCGCACAACCCGAGTGCCACGGTGTGGACCGCGGCCGAGATGCAGCAGCTTGCCGATCTGCTGGTGCCAACCCAGGTGCTGCTGCTGTCCGACGAGGTCTACGAGCACATGGTGTTCGACGGCGTGCCGCACGTCAGCGCCTCGTCGATTGCGATGCTGGCGGCGCGGGCGTTTGTGGTCTCGAGCTTCGGCAAGACTTTTCACGTCACCGGGTGGAAGGTCGGCACCGTGGCGGCACCCGCGGCGTTGACAACCGAGTTCCGCAAGGTGCATCAGTTCAACGTCTTCACGGTCAACACGCCGGTTCAACACGGCCTGGCGCGCTACTTGTCCGACCCCTTGCCCTACCGCGAATTGCCGGCCTTCTACCAGCGCAAGCGCGACCTCTTTCGCGACGGCCTGGCGCGCACGCGGCTGCGCGCGCTGCCCAGCCAAGGCACCTACTTCCAGCTTGTGGACTACAGCGGCGTCAGCACCCTGCCCGAGGCCGAGTTCTGCCAGTGGCTGACGCGCGAGATCGGCGTGGCCGCCATTCCCCTGTCGGTGTTCTACGACGGCGGATTCGAGCAAGGCCTGGCGCGGCTGTGCTTTGCCAAGCGGGACGAGACCCTGCTGGCCGCACTCGAGCGGCTGGCGCGGCTGTAGGCCGGCCTGTCACACGCTCAGCCGCGCTCGCCGGGCCGCGTTGCGGGGTCGCGCAGCTGATCGAAGATGCTGCTCGGGCGGTCCATCACCGAGAGGTCAAAGTCCAGCGGCAGCGTGGGGTGCTCATCCGGCCCCTCAGGCTCGCCGGCCAACTCCAGTGCCAGGTAGGGTGCCGGCGCCGTGGTGCTGAACTCGCTGCCGTCGGCCATCGGCAGCAGCAGGTCGATGTCGCCGCTGTCGGCCGCCTCGCGATCCGTCAGGTCGCGCGCCAGCGCGTACAGGAAGAGCACTTCGCGGTAGGCGGGCAGATCGAAGAGATCGCCGCGCGACTTGCGGAACAGCAGCGCCTCCAGCTCGGCCATGGCGTCCAAGGGCCGCGCCCAGACTTGTTGCAGGCGCGGAATGACGCCGCTGTAATCGCTCAAGGCGCGGCCGGCGGAAATGCCCACGCCCCACTCGGGCGCATAGGCGTTGAAATGCTGATTGAAGCGCGCACGGATGGCTTCGTAGGCCTTGCGTTCGCTGCGCCGGTGGTGAATCTCGAGCAGCTTCAGGTAGGGCAGCGGGCTGCCGCCGCCAGTGCTGCGCACGTGTTCGTTGAGCAGTTCCACGGCCGAGTCGTCCTGGCCCAGGACGACGAAGAACTCGGCCTGCTGCTCAAGATCGATCAGCTCCTCGATCGAGACGTCGCGCGACGCGCCTTCCTCGATACGCACGTTGGCCGGCAGGACCTCGGTGCGGTGCGTTACCGACTCTGCGGCGCCCGGTGGCGGCGCGGCCGGCGCACTGGCGCGCCGGGCCTCCGCAGCGGCAGGCGTGACCGAGATGGTTGGCGTGATCGCTGCGGGCAGCGATGTGGGTGCCGGCGACGCCACCGTGGTCGGTGAGTTCTGGGTCGTGTTGCCGGCCCAGTCCTGGGCCGGCGCGGGCGGCGGCCAAGCCGGTGTCGCCTTGGCGCGCGGGCGCGCCGGCATCGGTCGCCCTGCGCTGTGCGCGGCCGTGACGAAGGGCGCCGCAGACGTGGTCATCTTGTCGGCCACACCCGGCGGCTCGGCCACCGGCACCAGCGCGGCTGCCTGCCAGCCTTGTTGACGCTCGCGCTGCGCGGCGGCCAGCCGCCAGGCCAGCCACGCGGCAAGCGCAGCGAGCATCAGCACCAGCACCGCCAGCGGCAAAGTCCAGCGGCTGGACTGATCGGTTTCGATCAGCCGGGTGCGCAGTTGCGCCGCAAGCTCGCGGCTGGCCTTGGCCTCGCTGCGCAACTGCTCGACCATGCCTTCCATGCTTGCAAGCCTCTCGGCACTGGCCGAGGCCGCCGAGGCCGCCGCGCGGGCCGCGCTGGCCGCTTGCGCCACGGCCTCGATCGCTTCATCGACCGTGGCCCGCTCGCCACCCGGCGCCGGTGCTGGCGCCACCATCTCAAGCTGCAGCCGCGCGGGCGGCCCGGCCTTCGCGGTGCGCCGCGGGCTCTTGGCAGCTGCGGTCTGTGTGGGCTCGGGCTTGCGGGCCAGCCGACGCTCGGCACGCGCCTTGTTGCGCGGGCCCGCCTGCGCCACGGGCCGGCGCACGGCCGGCACCGAGGTGGCCGCGGCGGGCGCGCCCGGCTCGGCCACGGCGTCTGCGGTGCGCTGCGCCGAAGCGACCCCGACCCCGACCCCCACCGGCACTGACGATAAGGATGGCGATGGCGACTCGACAGCGGGCGCAGCAGCCACTTCGATCGATGGCGGCAAGGGCAAGGCGGCCGGCGCCGACAGCGGCGGATCGGCCAGCACGACATAGCGTCGCGAGATCCGCGACACGCAGCCCGCGCTGAGGTTGATGCCGATCACCGGCTCATCGATGGCCAATGTCGTGGTGACGCGGATGCGGGCGCCGTCGCCGCCTCGGGTGTCGACGGTGGTGCGGACCAGGGGCGCCGGCAAGCGACGCTCGCCGACCATCACCTCGGCCACCACGCATTCCAGCGCCTGCGTGTCGCCGGCATCGAGCCGAACCTGAACCACGAAGTCGAGCGGCTGTCCGAGCACGGCAGCCGACCCGCCACTCCCCAGTCCGGCGGCCGATGCGGCGGACGCCGCGAACGCAGCCACGCTGAAAGTGATTGACGACAGCCAGGGCCGCGGCTTGTGCATGCGGTTCGAGAGGTATGCGGCTGGCGCCGCGAGGCAGGGGATCGAAACACTCTAGCACGAAGAGTTACCGGCTCAGGCGTGTGGCAGAGGGTCGATCCGTGCGCGATGCCACGGCCCGGCGCGAGGGACAATCGCCTCCGCCCCCTGTCGCGTCAGAGACAAGCCATGCCGAACCCCGTTCTTACAATCGACGAGCAGCAAAACATCGAGACCGGCGCGTGGTTCAGCAAGCTTTCAGCGGCGCTCCAGAGCGCGATCCTGGCCCGCGCCACAGTGCGCCGGCTGGCCGATGGCGACGCGCTGGCATCACGCGGCACACCCGCCGAGCAATGGTGCGGCGTGGCGCGCGGCGCGGTGCGCATCAGCACGGTGTCGCTCTCGGGCAAGCAGGTCACGCTGACCTACGCCGAGCCCGGCACCTGGTTCGGCGATATCGCGCTCTTCGATGGCCTGCCGCGCACGCACGACGCCGACGCGCATGGCGCGACCGCGTTGCTCGTTGTCAGCAAGCCCGACTTCAAGACGCTGCTGGCGCAGCATGTCGAGCTCTACGACGCGCTGCTGCGCCTGAATTGCCGCCGTTTGCGGCTGATGTTCGACCACTTCGAGGATCTCAACACGCGGCCCTTGCAGGCCCGGCTGGCCAAGCAGCTGTTGCTGCTGGCCCGCAGTTACGGCACACGACAGGGCGACGAGATCCGCATCGGCCTGGCGCTGGCGCAGGAAGACCTGGCGCAGTTGCTGGGCGCCTCGCGCCAGCGCGTCAACCAGGAGCTCAAGGCCTTCGAGCGCGACGGCGCGGTGCGTGTCGAGCCGACGCGCCTGGTGGTGCTGTCGCGCGACAAGCTGATGGCTGCGGCCGACCGCTGAAGGGGCTGTTCGAATGACCGACTTCGACCACTTCATTGGCACGCGGGCGGTGTCGGCGAGCCACGCCTTCGACGTCGCCGCGCTGCAGGCCCATCTCGAGCGCACGCTGCCTGGTTTTGCCGGCCCCTTGAGCGTCGAGCAGTTCAAGGGCGGCCAGAGCAACCCGACCTACAAGCTGCTGACCCCGCAACGCGCCTATGTGATGCGCACCAAGCCCGGCCCGGCCGCCAAGTTGTTGCCATCGGCGCACGCGGTGGAGCGCGAGTTCCGCGTCATGGCCGGCCTGGCCGGCACCGACGTACCGGTGGCGCAGATGCACGTGCTGTGCGAGGACGAGGCCGTCATCGGCCGCGCCTTTTACGTCATGGAATTCATGGACGGCCGCGTGCTGTGGGACCAGGCCCTGCCGGCCATGACGCCGGCCCAGCGCGGCGCCGTCTACGACGAGATGAACCGTGTCATCGCTGCGCTGCACAAGGTCGACGTCGGCGCCGACGGCCTGGCCGGATTCGGCAAGCCGGGCAACTACTTCGAACGCCAGATCGGCCGCTGGAGCAAGCAATACCTGGCCTCGGTGACGGAGCCGATCGCCGCGATGGACTGTCTGATCGACTGGCTGCCGGCAAACCTGCCGGCCGAAGCGCTCGACGCCTCGCAGGTCTCGGTCGTGCATGGCGACTTCAGGCTCGACAACCTGGTGTTCGACAAGGCAGAGCCGCGCATCATCGCCGTGCTCGACTGGGAGCTGTCCACGCTGGGCCATCCGCTGGCCGACTTCAGCTACCACTGCATGGCCTGGCACATCCCGCCGGGCGTGTTCCGCGGCATCGGCGGGCTGGACCACGCGGCTCTGGGCATCCCGTCGGAGCGCGAATACGTCCGCCGCTACTGCCAGCGCACCGGCCGCAGCGACCCCGATGCATTGATGGCCGACTGGAACTTCTACCTCGCCTACAACCTGTTCCGGCTGGCCGCCATCACGCAAGGCATTGCCAAGCGCGTGGTCGACGGCATCGCATCCAGCGCGCAGGCGCGCGCCACCGGTGCCGCCACGCGCACGCTGGCCGAGATGGCCTGGCAGTTTGCCCACTCGGCGCAGACACCGCGCTGACCCCCACACACCCCAGGAGACGATCATGGATTTCGGCTATTCCCAACGCACCCAGGACCTGCAGACGCGCGTCACGGCTTTCATGACCGAGCACGTCTACCCGTCCGAGGCGCGCTACCTTGCTGACATCGCGGCCAACACGGCCGCCGGCAAACGCTGGACGCCGATCCAGGTCATCGAGGAACTCAAGCCCAAGGCCCGGGCAGCCGGACTTTGGAACCTTTTCCTGCCACCGAGTGCCGAAGGCGCAAGTTCCGCCGCCACCGACCTGGGCGCCGGCCTCACGAACCAGGAGTACGCGCCGCTGGCCGAGATCATGGGCGCGGTGCCCTGGTCGAGCGAGGTCTTCAACTGCTCCGCCCCCGACACCGGCAACATGGAAGTGCTGGTTCGCTATGGCAACGACGAGCATAAGAAGCGCTGGCTGAAGCCGCTGCTGGCGGGCGAGATCCGCAGCGCATTCGCGATGACCGAGCCGGCGGTGGCCTCGTCGGACGCCACCAACATCGAAGCGCGTATCGAGCGCGACGGTGACGAGTACCTCATCAACGGCCGCAAGTGGTGGACCAGTGGCGCCGGCGATCCGCGCTGCGCGGTCTACATCTTCATGGGCAAGACCGATCCGCAGGCGCCGCGGCACTCGCAGCAGTCGATGATCGTGGTGCCGGCCAACGCGCCAGGCATCACCATCGTGCGCCCCCTCACGGTGTTCGGCTACGACGACGCGCCGCACGGGCACATGGAAGTCGACTTCAAGAACGTGCGCGTGCCGGCGTCGGACATCCTTCTTGGCGAAGGCCGCGGCTTCGAGATCGCCCAGGGCCGCCTTGGCCCCGGACGCATCCACCACTGCATGCGCCTGATCGGGCTGGCCGAGCGCTCGCTCAAACTGATGTGCGAGCGCGCCGTCAGCCGCACCGCCTTTGGCAAGACCATCGCGCAGCAAGGCGTGACGCAAGAGCGCATTGCCGAGGCGCGCTGCATGATCGACCAGGCGCGCCTGCTCACGCTGAAGGCGGCGTGGATGATGGACCTGGCCGGCAACAAGAGCGCCAAGGCCGAGATCGCAATGATCAAGGTGGTGGCGCCCAACATGGCCTGCCAGGTCATCGACTGGGCAATCCAGGTGCATGGCGGTGCCGGCATGAGCCAGGACACACCGCTGGCGCACTACTACGCGTCGGCCCGCACGCTGCGCTTTGCCGACGGCCCCGACGAGGTGCATCGCAACGCCATCGCCAAGATCGAACTCGGCAAGATCCAGTCGCGCGCCTGATCAAGGCGCCGGCAGCCGGCGCCTACTTGGTTCCGTCGCGCTCGTCTCCGGGCAGCGCGCTGGCCGACCACAGGCTGCCGTGCGTGCTGGGCGACACCGAATCGGCGTGCTCGTTGGCCACGCGCTTGGCCTCGCGGATGGCCACCTCAAAGAGCCGCAGCCAAGCCTGCAGCAGCGCCACCGGGGGGTCGGGCATGGCGGTGCGCAGCATGAGCCGGCCGCGGCCGATCATCAGCACCACAGGTGTCTCGGCCTCGAGATGCATGCCACCCAGCGCCAGCGCCAGCGGGCCTTCCAGCCATTGCGCCAGCCAGGTCTTCATGCTGCCCAGCGCCACGTAGCGATCTTTCAGCGCGCCGAGTTCGGCGCTGCCGATCTTGGGAAACATCACCAGCCAGCGCATCTCGGGCGGGGTCTGGTTGTCGATGCGCGTCTGCACGCCTTCGACGTACTGGTCGAAGACGCTCTTCTCCATCGCCTCTTGCAGCACGCGGTTGAGCACCACCACCTGCAGGTCAGAACTCAAGCCGAGCTCGGCGCGCAGCCGCAACTCGTGGCCCTGAATGTAGGGGCGCTGCGATGGCCCCCATTCCATGCGCCAGGGCGTCGTGCTCAAGCGGCCGTCGATGACGAAGCCTTCACCTTGCACCTCGCGGAAGGCGTACTCCTTGGACTTGGCCCAGGGCACGACGCCCTCCCAGTCCCTGGACGTCGAACCCCCGGAGCCGGAGAACAAGCGCTTCAAGCCATCGAGCATGGTTTAGAGTCCGTTGACAAGGCCGGCCCGCAGGCGCAGCCGCGGAGGGTATCGATGATTGAAGTGTATTCGTGGGCCACGCCCAATGGCCACAAGGTTCACATCATGCTGGAGGAGTGCGGCCTGCCGTACCGCGCGCACGCCGTGGACATCGGTGCCGGCGACCAGTTCAAGCCCGAGTTTCTGGCCATCAGCCCCAACAACAAGATCCCGGCCATCTCGGACCCGGACGGGCCCGATGGCAAGCCGATCTCGCTCTTCGAGTCGGGCGCCATCTTGCTCTATCTGGCGGGCAAGACCGGTCGCCTGATGCCGGCCGACGTGCGCGGCAAGTACGAGGTGCTCGAGTGGCTGATGTTCCAGATGGGCGGCGTCGGCCCGATGCTGGGCCAGGCACACCACTTTCGCATCTACGCACCCGAGAAGATCCCCTACGCGGTCGACCGCTACACCAACGAGGCCAAGCGCCTGTACGGCGTCATGAACCGCCGCCTGGCCAAGAGCAAGTACCTGGGCGGGCCCGAATACAGCATCGCCGACATCGCGGTATTTCCCTGGCTGCGCAGCTGGAAGAACCAGGGCATCGACTGGAACGACCATCCGCACCTCAAGGGCTGGTTCGACGAGATCGCCGCACGGCCGGCGGTGGTGCGGGGCGTCGAGGTGCTGGCCAATCAGCGCAAGGCGCTCACCGACGACAAATCGCGCGAGGTGCTGTTTGGCAAGACGCAGTACGCGCAGCGGTGAGCCGGGCTGCAATCGGGCTGCCATCGGGCTCCTAGACTCGAGCGCTCCATCTGCCCGTAGCTCAACCGGATAGAGCACCAGCCTTCTAAGCTGGGGGTTGCGTGTTCGAGTCACGCCGGGCAGACCAAACCGCCGCGCCGTGGTCGACATCAGCGGCCGAACACCGCCTTCAGCAGCGCGCTGCCGGTGCCCACCGGGTCGCGCCGTATCTTCTGCTCTTCCTCGCCGATCACGAGATACAGGCCATCGAGCGCCTTGCGCGTCACGTACTGCTGAACGTTGGCGTCTTCCGCCTTGACGACACCCAGGCCGGCCGCCTTGCCCGCCACCTTGTTGTACTTGTCGGCCAGCGACACGCGCTCGGTGGCCGTGGTGACGATGGGCAGGAACTTCTCGCCCAGCGGCAAACGCGTCTTGCGCGCGAAGAAGGTCGTGACTGCGGTGTCGCCGCCACGCACGATTTGCAGCGCGTCTTCGACGCTGACACTGCGAACGGCGTCGAGCAAGATCGCGCGCGCCTGCGGCACCGCGGCTTCAGCGGCGCGATTCATGGCCGTGAGCAGCTCGTCGACGCGCCGGCCCTGGCCCAGCTTGCGCAGCAGGCGGCCCACGTCGTCCAGGTGCCCCGGCAGCGGGATGCGAACCGCCGGGTTGCCCAGAAATCCGTCCTGCCGGCCCAGCAGTGACAGGGCCGCTTCGGCGCCGCGCTGCAGGGCCTGGCGCACGCCGGCCGCGGCGTCGCGTTCGCTGAGCGCGCGTGCGTGGAGCGGCCGCGCCGCGCCCAGCGCCAACAGGCCAAGCGCAAGCGGAAGGTGTCGTCGTTGCATACGGTCGCTCATGATTGAAAGTTGAATGATGAGCTCACACGCCGTAAACGCGCGCGCGGTCTGTGGCGGCGTCAAGGGTAAACCCCAGACCGGAATGCGACCCAGGCAGTTGACGGATAAATAGTTGACATCTAAAGTAATTGATCGGCAGGCAGCCCAAGCCAGCCGCCGTCGTCGTCGGCACGAAAGGCCCCGCACACATGAAGATCGTCTGCATCGGCGGCGGCCCCGCCGGCCTCTACTTCGGGCTGCTGATGAAGAAGCTCAACCCGGCGCACGAGGTGCAGGTGGTCGAGCGCAACAAGCCTTACGACACCTTCGGCTGGGGCGTGGTGTTCTCCGACGCCACCATGGACAACATGCGCCAGTGGGATGGCGAGACGGCCGCCGAGATCGAGCAGGCCTTCAACCACTGGGACGACATCGAACTGCTCTTCAAGGGCCGCACCATCCGATCCGGCGGCCACGGTTTCGTCGGCATCGGGCGCAAGAAGCTGCTCAACATCCTGCAGCGGCGCTGCGAGCGCTTGGATGTGAAGCTGGTCTTCGAGACCGAGGTCGAGAGCGATGAGACCTACGCCGACGCCGACCTCATCATCGCCAGCGACGGCATCAACTCGCGCATCCGCAGCCGCTATGCGGACGTCTTCAAACCCGACATCGTGACGCGGCCCAACCGCTTCATCTGGCTGGGCACGAACAAGCTCTACGACGCATTTACCTTCGACTTCGTGCGCACCGAGCACGGCTGGTTCCAGGCCCACATCTACAAGTTCGACGACCAGACCACGACCTTCATCGTCGAGTGCCCCGAGGCCGTGTGGCTGGCGCATGGCCTGGACCAGGCCGACCCGGAGCAGTCGGTCGCCTTCTGCGAGCAGATCTTCGCCGCCAGCCTGCAGGGCGCAACGCTGATGACCAACGCGCGGCACCTGCGCGGCTCGGCCTGGCTCAACTTCCAGCGCGTGGTGTGCGAACAGTGGTGGCTGCGCAACCCGAACGGCAGCCACGTCGTGCTGATGGGCGACGCGGTGCACACGGCCCACTTCGCCATCGGCTCGGGCACCAAGCTGGCCATCGAGGACGCCATCGAACTGGCCAAGCAGTTTCAGCGCCTGGGCGACAGCCCGCAGCACATCACCGAGGTGCTGAGCACCTGGCAGGAATCGCGCCGCATCGAGACCCTGCGCTTGCAGAACGCGGCCTGGAACGCGATGGAATGGTTCGAGGTCTGCGGCGCGCGCTACTGCGATCAACTCGAGCCCGAGCAGTTCATGTACAGCATGCTCACGCGCAGCCAGCGCATCAGCCACGAGAACCTGCGCCTGCGCGACAAGGGCTGGCTGGAGGGCTTTGAGCGCTGGTTCGCCGCACGCGCAACCCGCCACGCCGCCGGGCCGCCCCAAGGCGTGGCAGCCCCGTCGGGGGGTGGCGAGGACCGTGGCGCAGCCGCGGCCGCGGCCTGGGGGCCCAAACCGCCCATGTTCACGCCGTACAAGGTGCGCTCGGTGACGCTGAAGAACCGCGTCGTTGTCTCGCCGATGGCGCAGTACTCCTGCGTCGATGGCGTGCCGGGCGACTTCCACCTGATGCACTTGGGCGCGCGCGCTGTCGGTGGCGCGGCGCTCGTGATGGCCGAGATGACGTGCACCAGCGCCGACGCGCGCATCACCCCCGGCTGCCCGGGGCTGTGGAACGATGCGCAAGGCGCCGCCTGGCAGCGCATCGTCGCCTTCGTGCACAGCAAGTCGGACGCACGCATCGGCATCCAGATCGGCCACGCCGGGCCCAAGGGCTCGACCAATGAGCCCTGGGCCGGTGCCGGCGCAGACCAGCCGCTGCCGGCCGGCAACTGGCCGCTGATCGCCGCCTCCGCCCTGCCCTACCTGGCCGACGGCGCCGTGCCACGCGCCATGACGCGCGCCGACATGGACGCCGTCACCCTCGACTTCGTGGCCGCCACGCGCCGTGCCGCAGCCGCCGGCTTCGACTGGCTGGAGCTGCACTGCGCGCACGGCTACTTGCTGTCGAGCTTCATCTCGCCACTGACCAACCATCGCGATGACGACTGCGGCGGCAGCCTGGCCAATCGCTTGCGCTACCCGCTGGAGGTTTTCTCCGCCGTGCGCGCCGTGTGGCCAGATCACCTGCCGATATCGGTGCGCATCTCGGCGCACGACTGGGTCGACGGCGGCATCACGCCGGCCGACGCGGTGGAAATCGCACGCGCCTTCAAGGCCGCCGGTGCCGACATGATCGACGTCTCGTCCGGCCAGGTCAGCGCCGCGCAGAAGCCGACCTACGGCCGCATGTACCAGACACCCTTTGCCGACCGCATCCGGCAAGAGGCGGGCATCGCCACCATGGCGGTGGGCGCCATCAGCGAGGCCGATCACGTCAACAGCATCATCGCCGCCGGCCGTGCCGACCTCTGCGCCGTGGCGCGGCCGCATCTGGCCAACCCGGCGTGGACCTTGACCGAGGCGGCGCGGATCGGCTACACACCACAGCCGTGGCCGAAGCAGTACCGCGCCGGCAAGTCGCAGATGGAGTCGCTGGTCGCGCGCGAAAAGGCGCAGGCCGGCGCCAAGTCGGCAACGTGAATGCGCCGCCCGTGATCCAGCGCGAAAGCCCCCTGGCGGCCGACCGCATCGGCTTCGAGGGCCGGGCCGCGGCCGACGACCATCTGGCGGTCAAGGTCTGGCTGCGCCTGCTGTCGTGCAGCACGCAGATCGAGCAAGAGATTCGCGGCCGGCTGCGCCAGGAATTTGCCACCACGCTGCCGCGCTTCGACTACCTGGCGCAGCTTGAGCGCCACCCGCAGGGCCTGCGCATGAACGCGCTGTCGCGCTACCTGATGGTGACCGGCGGCAACGTCACCGGCCTCACCGATCAGCTGGTGGCCGAAGGGCATGTCGAGCGCGTGGCCGACGCCACCGACCGCCGCTCGCTCATCGTGCGGCTCACGCCGGCGGGCCGCAAGCAGTTTGCCCGCATGGCGGCGCGGCACGAGGCCTGGCTGACGGAGCTGTTTAGCGGCTGTGCACCGGGCTTCAAGGAGTCGCTGTACGAGATGCTGGGCCGCCTGCGCGTGCAGCTCACGCATCAGGCCGTGCCGACCGATTCGAAACCGGCCGTGCCCTTGGCTGCCAAGCCCAAGACTGCAAAGGGACCTTGATGAACCACCCGACCGAGAACCGCGTCGACCCCGGCCTGATCGCCGGCAACCGCAAGACGCTGGCCGACTACACGGCGCGACACTTCCTGTGGCAGGTGCAGAGCGGCGTGGCCACCGTCACGCTCAACCGGCCGGAGCGCAAGAACCCGCTCACCTTCGAGTCCTATGCCGAGCTGCGCGATCTGTTCGGCGCGTTGAAGCACGCCACCGATGTGCACGCCGTGGTGGTGGTGGGCGCCGGCAGCAACTTCTGCTCGGGCGGCGATGTGCACGAGATCATCGGCCCGCTGGTGCGGCTGACGGCGCCCGAGCTGCTGATGTTCACGCGCATGACCGGCGACCTCGTCAAAGCCATGCGCGCCTGCCCGCAGCCCCTCATCGCGGCCGTCGACGGCGTCTGCGCCGGGGCTGGCGCCATCATCGCGATGGCCAGCGACCTGCGCCTGGGCACGGCGCGCAGCAAGACCGCGTTTCTCTTCAACCGCGTCGGCCTGGCGGGTTGCGACATGGGCGCCTGCGCGATGCTGCCGCGCATCGTGGGCCAGGGCCGCGCCAGCGAACTGCTCTACACCGGGCGCTCGCTGGGCGGCGAGGAAGGCGAGCGCTGGGGCTTCTTCAACCGGCTGGTGGCACCTGAAGACCTGCTGGCCCAGGCGCAGGCGCTGGCCGCCGACCTCGCCGCAGGCCCGACCTTTGCCAACGGCATCACCAAAACGATGCTGCATCAGGAGTGGGCGATGACGATCGAGCAGGCCATCGAGGCCGAGGCGCAGGCGCAGGCGCTGTGCATGCTGACCGAGGACTTCCACCGCGCTTATCACGCCTTTGTGGCCAAGACCAAGCCAAGGTTTGAAGGCAACTGACATGGCCGACACCGCCTACCTCGACTGGCCCTTCTTCGAGCCGCATCACGCGGCGCTGGCGCGCGCGCTCGACGCCTGGGCGGCGCAGCACATTGCGCACGAACACGGCAGCGACGTCGATGCCGAATGCCGTGCGCTCGTCAAGTCGCTGGGCGCGGGCGGCTGGCTGCGTCATGCCGTGGGCGGCACGGCCTCTGGCGGCGCGGCCGAGGCGATCGACACGCGCGCCATCTGCCTCATCCGCGAAACACTGGCGCGCTACAGCGGCCTGGCCGACTTCGCCTTCGCCATGCAGGGCCTGGGCTCGGGCGCCATCAGCCTGGCCGGCAGCGCCGAGCAGCGGGCGCGCTACCTGCCGCGCGTGGCGCGGGGCGAGGCGATCGCGGCCTTTGCGTTGTCCGAGCCGGATGCGGGATCCGACGTCGCGGCGATGGCCTGCGCAGCCAGGGCCGAAAGCGACGGCTACATCCTCGACGGCGAGAAGACCTGGATCAGCAACGGCGGCATTGCCGACTTCTACGTCGTCTTCGCGCGCACCGGCGAGGCGGCTGGATCGCGCGGGATTTCGGCCTTCGTCGTCGACGCCGACACCCCCGGCTTCGAGATCGTCGAACGCATCCACGTCATCGCCCCACACCCGCTGGCGCGCCTGCGTTTCACCAACTGCCGCGTGAGCGCAACGCAGCGCATCGGCGCCGCCGGCGAGGGCTTCAAGCTGGCGATGCGCACGCTCGACGTCTTTCGCACCTCGGTAGCCGCAGCCGCGCTGGGCTTTGCACGCCGCGCGCTCGACGAAGGCTTGACGCGCGCCACCTCGCGCAAGATGTTCGGCGGCGTGCTGGCCGACTTCCAGCTCACGCAGGCCAAGCTGGCGCAGATGGCCACCACCATCGACAGCGCCGCGCTGCTGACCTACCGCGCCGCCTGGCAGCGCGACCAGGGCCGCAACGTCACGCGCGAGGCCGCGATGGCCAAGATGGTGGCCACCGAAGGCGCGCAGCAGGTCATCGACAGCGCGGTGCAACTCTTCGGCGGCCTGGGTGTCGTCAGTGACATGCCGGTGGAGCGCCTGTACCGCGAGATCCGCGCGCTGCGCATCTACGAAGGCGCCACCGAGGTGCAGCAGTTGATCATCGGCCGCGACCTCGTGCGCGAGGCCACTGCGGCCCGTCCAAGCTGAGGAGAGCCGGCATGCCCAGCGCCCACGTCGACACTTTCGCCCGCGACCACCTGCCGCCGCCAGATCAGCAGCCCGAGTTCCTGTTCGAGCTGCCCGAGCTGCAGTTCCCGGCGCAACTCAACTGCGCCACCGAACTGCTCGACAAGCCCGTGCGCGAAGGGCGTGGCGGCCGCGTGTGCATCCGCGCGCCCGGCCTGTCCTGGACCTATGCCGAATTGCAGGACAAGGCCGACCGCATCGCCCACGTGCTGGTGCACGACATGGGCCTGGTGCCGGGCAATCGCGTGCTGCTGCGGGCACCCAACAACCCGATGCTGGTGGCGTGCTGGTTTGCCGTGATGAAGGCCGGTGCCGTCGCGGTGGCCACGATGCCGCTGCTGCGCGCCAAGGAGCTCAAGGCCATCATCGAGATCGGCCAGGTCACGCATGCGCTGTGCGACGCCGCGCTGGCCGACGAGCTGCGCGAGGCGGCTGCAAGTGCGCCCATGCTGGCCCACGTGCGCCACTTCCACAGCGACGCGCAAGGCGGCCTGGAGGCCGCAATGCGCCGCCATCCCGGTCCATTCGCCAACGTCGACACCGCCGCCGACGACACCTGTCTGTTCGGCTTCACCTCGGGCACCACCGGTGTGCCCAAGGCGACGATGCACTTCCACCGCGACGTGATGGCGGTGTGCCACTGCTGGCCGCCGCATGTGCTGCGTCCAACAGCGGACGACGTCTTCATCGGCAGCCCGCCGCTGGCCTTCACCTTTGGGCTGGGCGGATTGGTGCTGTTTCCGATGGCGGTGGGTGCGTCGACCGTGCTGTTGGAGAAGGCCGGGCCGCCGCAACTGCTGGACGCCATTCAGACCTTCGGCGCCACCGTGCTCTTCACCGCGCCAACCTCGTACCGCGCGCTGGCCGCACACGGCGCCGCGCTGCGCACGACAAGGCTGCGCAAATGCGTCTCGGCCGGCGAGGCGCTGCCGGCATCGACCCGCGCGCTGTGGAAGGACGCCACCGGCATCGAGCTCATCGACGGCATCGGTGCCACCGAACTGCTGCACATCTTCATCTCGGCCGACGAGGCCCACGCAAGGCCGGGCGCCACCGGCACACCCGTGCCCGGCTACCGCGCCGAAGTCGTCGATGACGCCGGCCACGCGGTGCCGCCCGGCACGGTGGGCCAACTGCGCGTGAAGGGCCCCACAGGCTGCCGCTACCTGGCCGACGCGCGTCAAACCAGCTATGTGCGCGACGGCTGGAACTACACCGGCGACGCCTACACCTTGGACGCCGACGGCTACTTTCACTACCACGCGCGCACCGACGACATGATCATCTCGGCCGGCTACAACATCGCCAGCCCCGAGGTGGAAGAAGCGCTGATGCAGCACCCGTCTGTCGCCGAATGCGGCGTCATCGGCGTGCCCGACGCCGAGCGCGGCCAGATCGTCAAGGCCTTCGTCGTGTTGCGCCCGGGTGCCATGCCCGGGCCGGCGATGGCCAAGACGCTGCAGGACTTCGTCAAGCAGAGCGTGGCGCCCTACAAGTACCCGCGCGCCATCGCCTTCGTCGACAAGCTGCCGCGCACGCAAACCGGCAAGCTGCAGCGCTTCAGGCTGCACGACGAGCCTTGAGCCCGACATCCCGAACAGGAGAAACCGCCATGCAAGCCCTGCTCCCCACCGGCTGGCCGCGCCCCAAGGGCTACGCCAACGGCGTGTCGGCCGACACGGCCCGCGGCCGCACGATCTTCGTCGCCGGCATGATCGGCTGGGACGAGCAAGAGCGATTCGCGAGCGATGACTTTGCTGATCAGGCGCGCCAGGCATTGCAGAATATCGTCGCGGTGTTGGCGGCCGGCGGCGCGACACCGGCACACATCGTGCGCATGACCTGGTACGTGACCGACAAGCGCGAGTACATGGCCGCAGGGCCGGCCATCGGCAAGGCCTTTCGCGAGCTGATCGGCAACTTCACCATCGCCATGTCGGCGGTGCAGGTCAGCGCCTTGATGGAAGATCGCGCCAAGGTCGAGATCGAGGCCACGGCCGTGGTGCCGCTCTGAACCGCATTCAACACAACCCACCTTCCACTCTCCCGGAGCATCCCTGATGGCCACCTCTCGCGCCTCGTTCGACTGGGCCGACCCGCTGCAGATCGAACAGCAACTCAACGAAGACGAGCGCGCCATTGCCGACGCCGCGCGCGCCTACTGCCAGGACAAGCTGTTGCCGCGCGTTCAGCAGGCCTTTCGGCACGAGTCCACCGACCCGGGCATCTTTCGCGAGATGGGCGCCTTGGGCCTGCTGGGCGCGACGATCCCCGAGGTCTACGGCGGCGCCGGCCTCAACTACGTCAGCTACGGCCTCATCGCGCGCGAGGTCGAGCGCGTCGACTCGGGTTACCGCTCGATGATGAGCGTGCAGAGCTCGCTGGTGATGGTGCCCATCAACACCTTCGGCTACGAGGCCACCAAACAGAAGTACCTGCCGCGCCTGGCCACCGGCGAATGGATCGGCTGCTTTGGCCTGACCGAGCCCGACCACGGCTCCGACCCCGGCAGCATGGTCACGCGCGCGAAGAAGGTGGCCGGTGGCTACAGCCTGAGCGGCAGCAAGATGTGGATCAGCAACAGCCCGATCGCAGACGTCTTCGTCGTCTGGGCCAAGGACGACGAAGGCTCCATCCGCGGCTTCGTGCTCGAGAAGGGCTGGAAGGGCCTGAGCGCGCCGGCCGTGCACGGCAAGGTCGGCCTGCGCGCCAGCATCACGGGCGAGATCGTCATGGACGGCGTGTTCTGCCCCGAGGAAAACGCCTTTCCCGACGTGCGCGGCTTGAAGGGCCCCTTCACCTGCCTGGACAGCGCCCGCTTCGGCATCGCCTGGGGCGCCATGGGCGCGGCCGAAGACTGCTACCAGCGCGCGCGCCAGTACGTGCTCGACCGCAAGCAGTTCGGCAAGCCGCTGGCCGCCAACCAGCTGATCCAGAAGAAGCTGGCCGACATGCTGACCGAGATCAGCCTGGGCCTGCAGGGTTGCCTGCGCCTGGGCCGCATGAAGGACGAAGGCAAGGCCGCGGTCGAGCTCACCAGCATCATGAAGCGCAACAGCTGCGGCAAGGCGCTGGACATCGCCCGCACCGCGCGCGACATGCTGGGCGGCAACGGCATCAGCGACGAATACGGCGTGGCGCGCCACCTCGTCAACCTCGAGGTGGTCA
>JANPMR010000552.1:0-9542 GCA_031427055.1 Rubrivivax sp. | reverse complement strand
TGCGGTCTGACTGACGGCCCTTGCCCGTCAGCGAAGGCACCCGCCGCATGCTCAGCGCGCCGTGAGCCGGAAGACCCGCTCGGGCTGGTCTTCGATGCGCACGCGCAGTGTCCAGATTCCCTTGGGATCGCCCGCGGTCACGGACCACCGGTTGGCGATCACGCCGTCCACGGGCTCGAGCCAGAACTCGGTTGTCGCCGTGCGGCCATCGGCCGAGGTCTTGCGCTTCAGACCGGGCTCCGGGTCGCCCCAGGTGCGGGGTTCGGACGGCAGCGTCAGTTCTTCGAGCACGCGCACGATCTTCTTGCTGGTCTTGAGCGTGGCGCGCCAGCCAAACTCTTGTCCATCGCGCAGCGGCAGCACGGCCGATGGCGTGAAGGCCTCTGCCGCGTCAGGCGGCCCGAACAGCCCCGCTTGCGCCTGGACGACGACCACTGCAGCGGCCGGGGCTTGAGCCGCGGCAGGTGCGGCGCCGATGCAAGCCAGGCTGGCGCACACCGCCATCAGGGCCCATCGCGTCCAGGGTTCACTCGTCAACGAAGCCGCCTTTGAAGAAGCTCCAGGCGTTGCCGTCGTGCAGGTAGAAGTGGCCATCGGCGCAGAAGTCCTTGCCGGGGAAGTACTCGCGATAGGCGCGCGGCACGAGCCGGGCCAGTTGCTCGTCCGACAGCGCTTCGAATTGCTCGGGGGTGATGGACTGGCCGACGCGAAGTCTTTCCATGATCCTTGGGTGACTCGACAAAGCTCAGATGATGCCCGGAGTGGGTTGCGGCCGACACCGCAGCAGCGCCCACGCAGGATCAGGCAACATCGCAGCCCATCCGCAATCGCCCGCCAGGAGACCGCATGCATCGTCAGAAGTACCTCGACCACGCCGAGATCGTGGACCAACTTGCGTCTTGGGCGCAGCAGCATCCGGACTTCGCACGCGTCAGCGTCATCGGCAAGAGTGCAGCCGGCCGCGACATCAGCTTGCTCACCATCGGCCGCAACCCTGATCAACACCGGCCGGCCGTGTGGATCGACGGCAACATGCACGCCAGCGAGGTCTGCGGCTCGAGCGTCGCGTTGGCCATCGCACAAGACATTCTGGCCATCTACCAAGGCGCCGACCAGGCCGGCGGCAAGCCGCTGCCCGCGCACATGGCGCAGGCCATCCGCGAGACGCTGTTCTACGTGCTGCCGCGCATCTCGCCCGACGGCGCCGAAGAAGTGCTCAAGCGCGGGCGCTACGTGCGCTCGAGCCCGGTCGACGACCGCATCCACAAGGGCCATGCGCATTGGGTGTCCGAGGACATCGACGGCGACGGCCACACCGGCTACATGCGCGTGCTGGACCCCGACGGTGAGCTGGTTGAACTGCGCGGCGACGACGGCGTGCCGCTGGTGCCGGCGGTGATGGTGGCGCGCATGCCAGAAGACGTCGGGCCCTGCTACCGGCTCTACCCCGAAGGCCGCATCGCCAACTTCGATGGCCGCACGATCCCGGCGCCCAATTTCCTGTCGGACAACCTCTACGACTTCAACCGCAACTTTCCGTACACCTGGGCGCCCGAGCCGCAGCAGGTCGGCGCCGGCCCCTACCCGGGCAGCGCGCCCGAGACGCGCGCCGTGCTCGACTTCGCCACCGCGCACCCCAACATCATGGTGTGGCTCAACCTGCACACCTTTGGCGGTGTGCTGATCCGGCCGCTGGGCGACAAGCCCGACGCCAAGATGGACGCGGGCGACCTGGGCATCTTCGAGCAGGTCGAAGCCTGGATGACCGAACACACCGGCTACCCCACGGTGAGCGGCTTCCACGAGTTTCTCTACGAGCCCGACAAGCCGATCCATGGCGATTTGTCCGACTACGCCTACCACCAGCGCGGCGCGCTGGCCTACGTGGTGGAGCTGTGGGACATCTTCAAGCAGCTCGGTATCGAGCGCCGCAAGCCCTTTGTCGACCACTACTCCAAGTTCGCGCGCAAGGACCTGCGCGCGCTGGCCGAGTTCGACCGCCAGCACAACGCCGGCCGCATCTTTGGCACCTGGCGCAAGGCCTCGCATGCGCAGCTGGGCGAAGTCGAGCTCAACGGATTCGACCCGCGCGTCGGCATCTGGAACCCGCCCTTCGAGCGCCTGGCCGACACCTGCGCCACGCAGAGCGCGGCCTTCCTGCGCGTGGCCGCACTGCTGCCGCGCGTGAGTGTGCAGGTGCTGCGCCAGGAGCGCGTCGAGGGCCATACACGCATCGACATCCGTGTCGCCAACCACGGCTATCTGGGCACGGTGGGCGTGCCCTCGGCCAAGTCGCTGCCGCACGTCGAGCCGCTGCGCTTGACGGCCCGCGGCGAGGGCGTGACCCTGCTCGCGCCGACCCAGGCCGTGGTCGAGATCGGGCATCTCGACGGCTGGGGCGGCGGCCTCTACGGCGGGCCCAGCGTGTTCTCGCCCTGGACGCGCGGCAACGGCCACGAGCGCTTCGTCACGCTGCTGGTGGCGGGCAAGGGCAGGGTGCACGTCGAGGTGAGCAGTTGCCGCGTCGGCACGCACACGCTGGTGGTGGAGGTCGGCTGAAGGCTTGGGGGGGCGCCGCGCACGCCGCAGGTGCGGCGCGGTTGATCGTCAGCGGCGCATCTCGTTCGCCAGTTCGGCGCCCAGGCGCAGCACGTCGGCGACCAGTGCATCGGCGTGCCCGGCCTGCGCGCGCGCACCCAGAAAGCACGGCCGCAGCGCCAGCTTGCCGTTGACCTGCGTCGTGCTGGGCATGTTGCGGTTTTCGTGGATGAGGCGGCGGTGCAGCTGCTTGTTGAGGTCATCGAGGTCTGCAATGCCGGGCGCGACGTACCGAAAGCAACAGATCGACAAGGTCGGCTCCTGCAGCAACTCCAGATTCGGATGCTCAAGCGCGCGCCGCGCCACCTGCGTGGCCATGTCGTTGTGGCGGCAGATGCGCTCGGTCATGCCGGCGACGCCGATCTCGCGGATCAGCGCCCACACCACCACACCGCGGCACGGCGCGCTGAGCTCCACCCCGTAGTCGTAGTAGGGCAGACCAAAGGCGTCCATCGAGTGCGCCAGCGCGGCTGGCTCGGCCTGCGAGTCCTCGACCGAACCCTCGAGGTAGTGCGCCGGTTCTTGCGTGAACGCGCGATACAGCAGCTCGCGGTCACGCACCAAGGTCGCCGCCACACCCACAGAGGCGCCGAGCCACTTGTGCGGGTCCACGATGGCAGAGTCGGCGAGTTCGAGGCCCTGGTAGAGCGGCGCGATGCGTGCGTCAAGGATGCCGGGCAGCCCATAGGCGCCGTCAACGTGAAACCAGATGCCGTGCTCGCGCGCCACCTCGCCGATGGCCTGCAGCGGATCGATGGCGCCGGTGTTGGTGGTGCCGGCATTGGCGATGATGGCCAGCGGCAGCACGCCGGCGCGCAGGTCCTCGGCGATCGCCGCACGAAGCGCGTCGACGCGCATGCGGCCGCGCTCGTCGCAGGCGATCGGCCGCACGGCGTGGCGGCCCAGGCCGAGCACGCCGGCACAGCGTTGCACGCTGTGGTGCGCCTCGCTGGAGGCGTAAAAGCGGGCGCGGCGATCAACGCCTTCGGCGGCGACGTCACGCCCCAGACGCTCGAACGCCGACTGGCGCGCGGCGCCCAGGGCCAGCAAATTCGCGATCGATCCGCCGCTGCTGTACACGCCTGTCATGCCCGGCACACCGCACAGTTCGGCCAGCCACTGCAGTGAGAGTTCTTCCAGAAAGTTGAAGGCCGTGAGTCCGTAGCGCTGCGGCGACGCCACGCTGGCGGCCGTCGACGCCAGCGTGGCCACCGTGGTGCCGCCTGTGGTGATGTACGACGAGCACCCGGGTCGGGTCAGGGCCGAGCCGTTCGGGATCACATGCCGCACCAGCTCATCGGTCACTTGCTGGGCGCCGACGCCCTGCTGCGGCAGCGGCATGTCCAGCTGCGCACGCCAGTCATGGCCAGCGTGCAGCGCGTCGGGGTGCTCGAAGCGCAAAAACTGATCCAGCGCGGTGCCGACCTGCGAGAGCAAAGCATGCAGGTCGGCGGTCTCGGCGGTCTCGGCGCGATCAGTGGGATGGGTCTGCATGTGGGCTCCTGGGTCGCGGCGAAGGTGGACAGCCTGCCGCGGTTGGCGTATCAAGTCTTCGTATCATGCCGCGTCGGCCGCTGCCCGTCGCTGACGCAAAGCGGTTCACCGAGAAGCTGAACACCATGACCACCCCCGACGATTCACCGCCGCACGACGCCGACCCGCAGGAAACCGCGGAGTGGCTCGACGCGCTGCGCGCCGTGGTGGCCGGCGCCGGGCCGGCGCGCGCCCTGTACCTGATCGAGCAGATCGAAGCCCAGGCGCAGCAGCTCGGCATCGTGCCGCACATGCAGCCCTTCTCGGCCTACCGCAACACCATCGGTGTCGACCGGCAGGGCGCCTATCCCGGCGACCTGCGCATTGAAGAGCGGCTGACGGCTGTTCTGCGCTGGAACGCGCTGGCCATGGTGGTGCGCGCCAACCAGGCCTATGGCGAGCTGGGCGGTCACATCGCCAGCTACGCCTCGGCGGCCGAGATCTTCGAGGTCGGCTTCAACCACTTCTTTCGTGGCAGTGCCGATGGCCAGCGCAGCGACCTCGTCTTCTTACAGCCGCACTCGGCGCCCGGCGTGTACTCGCGCGCCTTTCTCGAAGGCCGCCTGAGCGAGGCGCAATTGGCCAACTACCGGCAGGAGGTGGACGGCAATGGCCTGTGCAGCTACCCCCACCCGTGGCTGATGCCCGACTTCTGGCAGTTCCCCACCGGCAGCATGGGCCTGGGGCCGATCAACGCCGTTTACCAGGCGCGCTTCATGCGCTACCTGACGGCGCGCGGCTTGCTCGACTGCCAGGAGCGCCACGTCTGGGGCGTGTTCGGCGACGGCGAGATGGACGAGCCCGAGTCGATCGCCGGCCTGACCCTGGCGGCGCGCGAAAAGCTCGACAACCTGACCTTCATCGTCAACTGCAACCTGCAGCGCCTGGACGGCCCGGTGCGCGGCAACGGGCAGATCATCCAGGAGCTCGAGAGCCTGTTCAACGGCGCCGGCTGGAACGTCATCAAGGTGCTGTGGGGCAGCGACTGGGACGCGCTGTTCGCGCGCGACACCCAGCACGTGCTGCTGCGCGCCCTGAGCCGCACGGTGGATGGCCAGTACCAGACCCTGGGCGCCAATGACGGCGCCTACAACATCGAGCACTTCTTTCGCCAGGACCCCGAGGTGCAGAAGCTCGTCGCCCACATGAGCGAGGCCGAGATCGACGGCCTCAAGCGCGGCGGCCACGACTTCCGCAAGCTCTACGCCGCCTTCGCCGAAGCCAAGGGCACGACCGGGCGACCGACCGTGATCCTGGCCAAGACCAAGAAGGGCTACGGCATGGGCGGCGCGGGTGAAAGCCGCATGACATCGCACCAGGCCAAGAAGCTCGACCTCGACGCCGCAAAGGCCTTCCGTGACCGCTTTGCGCTGCCGCTGAGCGACGAGGACGTGGCCGCGCTGCGCTTCTACCGTCCGGCCGAGGACAGCGCCGAAATGCGCTACCTGCGCCAGCGCCGCAGCGCACTGGGCGGCGCGTTGCCCCTGCGCAATGGCCAATCGCCCGTGTTGCCGGTGCCGCCGCTGGCGGCCTGGGGCGAATTCGCCGTCAGCGCGGCGGGCAAAGAGATGAGCACGACCATGGCCGCGGTGCGCATGCTGGGCAACCTGCTGAAAGACCCGACGCTGGGCCCGCGCATCGTGCCCATCGTCGCCGATGAGGCGCGCACCTTTGGCATGGCCAGCCTGTTCCGGCAGGTCGGCATCTACGCGCCAGACGGCCAGAAGTACGAGCCCGAAGACCGCGAGACGATGCTCTACTACCGCGAGATCAAGGACGGCCAGTTGCTCGAAGAAGGCATCAACGAGGCCGGTGCCATGAGCAGCTGGATCGCCGCCGCCACCAGCTACAGCGTGCACGGCTTGCCGATGGTGCCGGTGTACATCTACTACTCGATGTTCGGCTTCCAGCGCGTGGGCGATTTGATCTGGGCCGCTGCCGACCAGCGCAGCCGCGGCCTGCTGTTTGGCGCCACCGCTGGCCGCACCACGCTGAGCGGCGAAGGCCTGCAGCACCAGGACGGATCGAGCCTGCTGGTGGCCAGCACGGTGCCCAACTGCGTCGCCTGGGATCCGGCGCATGCCGGCGAGGTGGCGGTGATCCTCGAGCACGCGCTGCAGCGCATGCTGGTGCAGCAATGCGACGAGTTTCACTACGTCGTGCTGATGAACGAGAACCAGGCCATGCCCAGCTTGCCGGCCGGTGTGCGCGGCGACCTGCTCAAGGGCCTGTACCGGCTGCAGGGCTTTGGCGACGGCGCGCCGCGCGTGCGCCTGCTGGGCTCGGGCGCCATCCTGCGCGAGGTGCTGAAGGCCGCGCAGATCCTGGCCGACTTGCATGGCGTCCCCAGCGAGGTCTTCAGCGCCACCAGCTACAGCGAGCTCGCCCGCGACGCGCGCGAGCTGCAGCGGCAAGACCGCAGCGATCCGCAGCCGCAGCGCCGCAGCAGCCACGTCGCCCGCCTGCTGGCCGGCAGCGCGCCCATCGTGGCCGCCAGCGACTACGTCCGCGCCTGGCCGCAGCTCGTGGCCGAGTACGTCGACGCCCGCTTCGTCACGCTGGGCACCGATGGTTTCGGGCGCAGCGACACGCGCGCGCAATTGCGGCGCTACTTCGACGTGGACGCGCAGGCCGTCGTGGCCGCGGCGCTGGCGGCGCTGCGGCCCTGACGCGCAGGCTCAGGGCGGCGCCGGTCGTGCGCCGCGGTCGTTGATGGTGGCCAGGCCCGAGGTGCTGCGCTTGACGTTCGCCGAGCCCCAGTGGTCAACGGTGCCGATGCCCGAGATGGCGATCGCCAGATCCTGCTGTGCCCAGACCTTGGCGTGGCCAAGGCCGCTGATGGCCACCTTGGCGCGCTGGCTCATCAGGTTCTCGCCGTTGAAGTCGCTGCGCCCGGAGATGCTTACCGACAGCTGATTGACGCTGCCGGCGACATGGCCGTCGCCCGAGCCCGAGACCGTGAAGCGCAGCTCGTCAGCCTTGAGCAGTTCGAAGCGCGCCAGGCCCGCGCCCGATATCTCCACCGATAGCTTGCGTGCCTGCACTGGCGCCGCCGTGAAGTCGGCTGCGCCCGAGATTGTCAGGCGCTTGAGCTCGCGCGCCGTGATGACGAGCTGCAGCCGCTGGCTCTTCCAGAATTTCCAGCCGCCGCGGGTATGCACCGTGAGCAGGCCGTCTCTGGCCTCGAGCGTGACAGCGCGCTGCGTGGCGTCGTCGCCCTCGACAAAGACCTGGTCGACGTCGCCCTGCGCAAAGCGCACGATGGCGCCGCCCGAGATCTCGATGGAGTCGAATGCGCCCGGCGTGTAGTTGCGCCCCTCGGGCGCCTGGGCCCAGGCCGGTGCGGCCCAGGCCAGCAGTGCGGCGTGTGCGATGCACAGTGCGATGACGCGGCGTGGGTTCATATCGAGTCGGCCCTGAGTTGCTTGGAGACGTCGCGGCTGGCGGTGATGCGTGTGCCGTCACGCAGCTGCACGATGAATTGCGAGCTCTCGTCGGGCGTCATCGAGTCCACGTAGTCGAGGTTGACGATGCAGCTGCGGTTGAGCTTGAGAAAGCGTGCCGGGTCGAGCCGCTGTTCGAAGCTCACGATGGGCAGGCGCACCAGATAGCTGCGGCCCTTGCTCGCGATGGCGGTGTACTTGGTGTCCGAACGCAGGTGTTCGATGGCGTCGATGTGCAGCGGGATGATGCGGCCCATGTCGCGCACCAGCACGCGCGTCAGCGGCTCGGCCGTGGACTGCGCCGAGCGCGCTGCGGCCTCGAGCGCGGGCAGTGCGCGATCAGCGCCGTCCAGACTTTGCAGGACATGCAGCACGGATTCGTCGAAGCGCTCGCGCGAAAAGGGCTTGAGCAGGTAGTCCACGGCATGCAGCTCGAAGGCCGTGAGCGCGTGTTCGTCGTAGGCGGTGGTGAAGATCACGGCGGGCAGCGCGCGGGCGGTGCTGGGTGCGTCCGCGGCCAGCGCGCGCAGCACCTGCAAGCCGGTCAGGCCCGGCATCTGGATGTCCATCAGCACCAGAGCGGGCGCTTGCTCGCGAATGACCCGCAGTGCGCTGGCACCGTCGGCGACGCTCGCGATCAGCTCGAGTTGCGGCAGCGCCGCGACCCACTCGGCCAGGCCTTCGCGGGCCAGCGGTTCGTCTTCGGCGATCAGGGTTCGCAGGCGTGTCATGTGCCGGTGTCTCGTTGCGGGATGAGGATCTCGACCGCGAAGCCGGCCCCGGGTGCGCTGCGCACGCTGAGCCGCGCGCTGCCGTCGTAGTCGAGCTCGAAGCGGCGCTGCAGCGCCGAGAGACCGACGCCGCCGCCGGCGCCGCTGCCGCTGCCGGCAATCGCCGCGGGCGGCCAGGCACAACCGGCGCCGTCGTCCTGCACGCGCAGGCGCAACGCCCGGCCTTCGCGATGCGCTTGCAGCGTCAACAGGCCGCCCCCGAGCTGCGGCGCGATGCCGTGCACGATGGCGTTCTCGACCAGCGGCTGCAGCGTCAAGGGCGGGATTTCGTCGTCTTCCACGGCGGGGTCGATGTCCCACTGCACGCGCAGCCGTGGGCCCAGCCGCAGGGCCTCGAGCGCGAGGCAGTCGCGCACAAAAGCCAGCTCGTCGCGCAGCGGCACGCGGTCGCCGGCACCGCGCGAGCTGTCGAGCACATAACGCATCATCCCGGCAAATCGCAGCAGGCCCTGCTCGGCCGCCGCGGGATCTTTGCGCGTCAGCAGCAGCAGCGAATTCAAGGTGTTGAACAGGAAGTGAGGGTTGAGCTTGCCGCTGATGGCGGCCAGTTCGGCGCGCACCAGCGCGGCCTCGGCGCGCGCGGCGGCCAGTGCCGCGGTCTGCGCGCGCTGCGCGTGCAGCGAGCCGCCAAAGCCGGCCATCAAGGCCAGATAGACAAAGACGCCCCAAACGGCTTGCCACAGCACGCGTTGTTCGAAGGTGGCCGATGCATGCGCCGCGCCAAAGAAGTACAGCGCCGCCAGCAGCTGGGTGGCCTGCCAGGCGGCGATGAAGACCAGCGCGCCCAGGGTGTGCCAGGCCAGCGCCGCCAGCCGGGCGGGCGCGCTACGCTGCAGGCTGCTGGCCCAGGGCAGCGCCGCCAGCCCCAACAGAATGGGCGGGCCCAGGTTCCACGTGGCTTCATAGGCACCGTCCCAGAAGCGCTCGGTGCCACGCTGCCAGTCGGTGCCGGCCACCGCGTACAGCAGCCAGCACAGTGCGCACAGCCCGCCGTAGCCGGCCAGCAGGCCACGCCGGCCGGCTGGCGCAGCGGCGGTGGCTGTGTGGGCAAGAGGCGGTGTCAGTCCAGGCATGCGCCGATGCTAGGCCCGTCGCCCGGCGCCCGGCTGCGCCAGGTGACGAACTGTTGCCTTCGGGGATCGAACGGGGGCTGGCGGCCGTGCTGAAATCGCCGCTG